>JAUNNW010000002.1 GCA_030531285.1 Synergistaceae bacterium
ATTTAATCATTTCTTCGGCACGATCTTCCGCGCTCCGGTTGCCTATGCATTTGAATGCCCGCTGTTTGTAAAATGCTCCGTCAATGAATATCGCGGTTTTCATTCGCATCCAGCCCCTTTCTTTTTGGAAATTGATTGCGAGGTATATTTTCGCACAATTCTCTGATTTTGTCCCGTCATTTTTCAGACTGCACAAAAAACGGGCTGAAATTCATTCAGCCCGTTGGGATTTGTTTGGTCAGCCAAGTTTCAGCAATGCCGGAACGGCACTATTCCTCCATTATCTGCTTTTTTTGGGTATGAAGCTTTTTTACGGATAAGTTTCCGCCGCACAGATAAACCGCCGCTTCAGTGATATACACATATCGGTTTCCGTTTAAGGCTTTTTTAGGTTTAATTTCCGTGACCAGAGCATACCGTTTGATTGCGTATTCGTTCCCTGTTTCGTTATTCCATATTTCAGCAGTTCGTTTTGGTATACCTAATTTTTGTGCTTCAGGCATCCACGAAAGGCTGTAATTTTCGTCAACAATATACGCCTTAATTTCAATGTGGCGGTTTGCTGACGAAATTTCATCCATAACTTTATCGTCTGCTTTTATTACCGGATTTCCAAGCGATACAGCAGATGCCGAAAAATCAGGCAATATTTCGCCGTTTGAGATCATCCTTTTAAAGCTGTCTAAAAGCACGGCTTGAGTCTGTACGGCAACATTGTCCGCTGTCAGTATTTCTGTCTGAAAACTCAGCGATTCGGAAAATTTCGTTGCGACAGTCAAACAGAGCGCGGCAGACAAAATTGCCGCGGTCAGAATGGGTAAAAATGTTATAACTGTTATCAGTCCGCGGTGTTTGGCTGAAAATTTTCTGTGTCTACACAATTTGTCAGGCTCCATACTGTTTTCGACGCATACAGCGTTTTTTTGCACTCAAGCCTGCCCCACTCTTTAAGCAGTTCGGCATTTGATGCGTCTTTTTCAAAGTCAAGCAGTTTAATTTTTCTTTCCCGTCTTTCTTTGTTTCCCCGTGCAAGTATATATACCGCAAGCTGCTTTGTTCTGCCGTTTTTCAGGATAAAGCGCACGTCTTCTATGCCGTCAACGCGCGGCTGAGAACCGCTTGTTCTGTAATCATAACTGTACAATTTTCCGTCAGCAGCATACAATTTCATAGCACAGAACAGATACAGCACTTCTCCGCTTGGTATGCAAAAACTTCCCTGAGAAGAAGTACCCAGCACAAGCGAGTTTCCCGAGATTTTACTTATCAGCAGCGGAACGGGTTTAGGAGACATTCCGCCGAAAAAAACGTAATTTTTGATACCGGCATACTCTCCGCTGTACGCAGCTTTGATTTTGTCGGAAGGCAGATTCTGATTGAATTTTACAGTGCCGCTGCCGGTAAAGGTTGTTTTGGCAGAGGTAAAGCATTTTTCTCTTTTTGCGTAGGCGATTTTCAGCTGTGCGTTATTTCTTCCGTTGTAAGAAGCAACCGACACGGGTCCTTCCCAAGAAAGCGGTTCGGATGAGGCATTTTGGAATGTCTTTTTGTATTCTGCCGCGTCAGAAGGCATTCCGTAACCACAGAAAAAGACAGGCTGTTTCATAACAGCTTCCGCCGCGCATATTCTTTGCAGCGCTGTGCGCGTATCATAGAGGCGCAGGCAGTTGTCAACGGTATTTTTGAACAACGAGAGAATGACGGGGAAAAACATGGCAGCTATAAATGCCGCTGACAGTGTTTCAACAAGTATTGAACCTTTACTTTTTCCAAAATACTGTTGCATTTTTTTCTTCGCGCACCACAGAATTTTTGGGCGTAATAACAATTTTGGCGTATCCGTTGGCTGCGGTGCTTTCTGATACTGCATATCTGCAGTTAGTATTGTATTTTCCGCTGTACTCCAATCCGCTCAGCGTTTCCAGGCAATATTTTTGCAAAGTATAATTTTCAACAGCGTTCACAGCAATTTTTTCGGAGTAGACTGTCAGGGAATAGATTATACCGGACAGGACAAAAGCCAGCGTAACTCCAAGTACAGTTTCAAGAAGGGCAAAGGCATTCTTTTTTTTACGCAGCATTTTCATTTCTCAGAGTCAAACATATACAGTTCGTCCGCACTGACTTCCGCGTTCAAAATTTTTGCCGCAAGGGCATCATGCAAGGTTTTCATGCCGCGTTCCAAAGCGTAGTGAAGCATAGCCTGTGCAGATGCGCCGGAGGTTATCATCCCGGATATATTTTTATCAAGCGGCAAAATTTCGGCTATAACAGTTCTTCCGCTGCTTCCTGTATGTCTGCAGTGTTCACAGCCTTCCGCCCTGTATATGCGCGCACCGTTTTTGCATTTCAGAAGTTCCAGCGTTTTTGCATCTGCGTTATATTCTTTCATACACGATGGACAAAGTCTGCGCACAAGCCTCTGAGCTGCGACGCATTTCAGCGAAGCAGCCAAGAGATACGGCTGAATGCCCATATCAAGCAGTCTGTTGACAGCGCTTACCGTATTATCGGCATGAAGCGTGCTTAAAACAAGATGTCCCGTCAGTGCGGCTCTTATCGCAAGTTCAGCGGTTTCGGTGTCCCTTATTTCGCCGACCATAATTTTATCCGGATCCTGTCTCAGCACGGAACGGAGTATGTTGCTGAAGCTTAGGCCGATTTTGTCGTTCACCTGCACCTGGTTAATGCCTTGCAGCGTATATTCCACAGGGTCCTCTATGCTGATTACGTTGCATTTGCTGCTGTTCAATTTTTTCATCAGGGCATGCAGCGTTGTCGATTTGCCGCTTCCGGTAGGACCGACAATCAGAATTAAACCGCTATCAAGCTTTATTGATTTGTACAGTATCTCTATATCTTGTTTTTCAAAACCGAGTTTTTCAAGTTCAAAGCTGCTGAGATCCTGTTTCAGAAGCCTGAGAACAGCTTTTTCTCCGAATATTGTGGGCATCGTTGAAATTCTTATATCAACCATGCTGTTTGCAGTCCTGTAAAACATTCTTCCGTCCTGCGGACGCCGCTTTTCAGCTATATCCATATTCGCTGCGATTTTAAGCCGTGCGATGATCTGTGAATGAAGTTCAGAATCAAAATTCAGCAGATTAAATAGTGTTCCGTCAATTCTGCAGCGTACTCTCGTCATATCTCCTACGGGTTCGAAATGCACGTCAGAGGCACTGTATTCGATTGCCTTTTGCAAAATCGCATTTATAAATTCGGCAGCGGCATTTTTCTCCTCCGCCTGTATAACAGAAATTTCTGTTTCTTGTTTTACGGCTTTTTTACTCTCCGGACGTTCAACGGCAGAGTAGAATTTATAAAAAAGTTTTATAAGTGAAACAAGCTCTGTTTTCGGAGTCACATACAGCTTAAGTCTTCCTGAAATTAGTTTAAGTTCGTCAATAACAGACGTATCAAACGGGTTGGAAACTGCAGCTTTCAGCACTCCGTCAGACAATTCGAGAGGCAGGACGTTCAGGCGTACAGCTGAACTCTCCGGAATAAGATTAAGCGCTGAATAATGCGGACAAAGCTCTCCTGATGCTGCAAATTCGCAGTCACAAACCTCAGCTGTTATTTTTGCCGCTGCTCTCTCAGGAAAGGTTTCGCTTTCAAAAATTTTCGCAAGCTGTTTTCTGTCTTCAAAGGCTGCTTTCAGAACGGCAGTCTTTTCTTCTTCCGAAACACCTTTCAGTGCATCAAGTATTCCACTTATTCGTTCCCGTGTATCCATTTATTCTGTTCACTTCCGTTTCTGAGGCTATTTTACTACATTCAGGACCAACTTCCGGCATAATATAAAAAATCCGGCATTATACCGGATTTTACTTAAAAAGTTCTTCTGCCGGATCTGATTCATCCGTAAATTTTTCATTTGGTGCATCGCCCCAAAGCGAGTCAAGCCTGTAGTAATTGCTTCCTTCCTTGCTGAGTATGTTAATTACCAGATGACCGGCATCAACAAGGCACCATTTGCTGCTGTCTGCTCCCTCAACATTGTACGGTACGTTTATTTTGTCAAGAAATTCCTCTGCCGTGTCTCGCAAGGTTTTCGCATGAAGGTCGCTGCGGGCTATCGCAACAATAAATGCTTCGGTAAAACCCGAAACTTCACTCAAATCATGTACGCTGACTTCAAGAGCCTGTTTGTCCATCAAAGCATCTACTACGGGTTTGTAATTTCTCATAAAATTTTCGTTAGGCTGCATCATTGTTTCCTCCTGTGAAATTTAATCCATACGGCGATTTATTTTGAGGCTTGCTTTATACTTTCAAGCACTTTAAATACTTCTTTGTAGTCATGCCCGAGTATGACAGACACTTTTGTCACCTGGGCGTTCGGACGTATCAAGTTGTCAGGCACACAAAGCAGCGCTCCGAGTTTCTTTGCGCTTTCCGCATCGGAAGAACCTGTGCCCGAAGGATAAGAAATAGTCGAAGCCGCACCCGTTGGATATGAAATATTTGTGTACATGTAATCGCTGTGTTTTGCATTGCCTACGTAGACTACGTCCACGCCCAGTGTCTGCAATTCTCTGGCAAGCGAAGCCGAGATTCCTTTAGCTCCTGATCCGTTAAGCACGGCAACAGGCTGTGTAATGCTTTGAACAGTCTTAAGTATTTCTTCCTTATCCTTTACAGCCGCGTTTTTTTTGCCTCCTGACGTCTGCTTTGCTTCTTCGGATGCGGACGAATAACCCTTGGTATAGCCGGCAATAGCTCCAGACTCGCCAAGTTCGCTGTTCCCGTTCTTGAGTTCATCAAGCGAAGCATTTATAAAACGTCTTCCGTATGCAGAATCGCCTATCCAGAAACTGAGTCCGTCTATAAGATCCGCGGTTCCGTACAGTGTGCTCATAAAAATATTTTCGCGCTTAAATTCGGACACCGCGAAACTTGCAAGGGCGGTTGCAAGATTAATCGGCATATTTGTCTGGAAGACCTTAAGCGCGCTTGATACAATTGACGGAAAATGTGTTATAACCGTCGGTGAATAAGCCTTTTTCAGCAGAGCTTTTATAAACTGCTGCTGTCTTTGAACGCGACCTATGTCACCCTGCGCGTCTTTCCTGAATCTTACGTAAAGCAGAGCATTTTTACCATCCATATGCTGCATGCCAGGCTGGAAATTTATATCCAGATGTCCTGCTCTGTCCACGTAGCGCATTCTCTTTTTAACGTCTATATCAACTCCGCCAAACGCGTCCACCAGCTTTGGGAAATTGTCGTAGTTCACGACAACGTAATAAAGTATCGGTTCGTTAAGATAATTTTCAACTGTGGTTTTCAGAAGTTCCACTCCGCCGTAAGCGAAAGAACTGTTCAGTTTGTGAGTCCCATGTCCCGGAATTTCGACCCTGGTGTCACGCGGCAGCGCAAGCACTTTAACGCATTTGTCATCCAATTCAACCGTAACGAAAAGAATTGTATCCGAGCGTTTGGACCCCTCTACATCATCCTCACCGAGAACAAGCATATTGAAATGTCCCTGTTCTTTGAGCGCTTTGTATTCCGGAGACTCCTCTAACAATTTTCCTGCGATGTTATCGGTAATGTCTTCGGAGGTGGCATTGATTATTGAATGCAGATGCATCGCCGCTCCGGCGCAGAAAACAACTAAAACCGCGGCAACAAACAGCACCGCAAAACCTTTGTGTGCAAACAAACCGCGCCTGCGGACGTAGGAAATTCTTTCTCCGTCAATATTTAATCTGCCTTTTTTTTCTTTTTTAAACATATAAACCTTTTTCAACAATATATTTTTCTACAGACGGCGGGACAAGATATTTGATGCTTTTCCCGTCAATTATACGTCTGCGCAGTTCCGTACCGGATATTTCCAAAAGCGGCATTTCAAGCGGAATAACAGTTCTTCTGATATTCTCCGGAAGTGACGAGATTTTGTCTTGCGTGTATCCGGGCCTGCTGACGGCAGCAATCCTGCACAACGCAGCTATTGCCTCCGGCGATTTCCAGTTTATTATATCAAGAACCGCATCAAAACCGGTAATAAAATATAACTCAGCTTTAGTATATTCCGGATTTTTTTTAAGCGTTTCAAGCGTTTCAAACGTATAACTCTTGTCCTGTCTGTCAGTTTCAATGCGCGAAACCGAAAAGTACGGGCAGTCCTGTATAGCAAGCAGTGTCATATTGTACCTGTCCTCTGCAGGGGCAAGATTTTCGCTTTTGTGCGGAGGATTGCCGGCAGGAATGAATATTACTTTTTCCAGCGACAGTCTTTCTCTTGCTTCCTCTGCAGCCCGCAGATGACCGTAATGAACAGGGTTGAACGTCCCGCCCATTATACCGATTTTAAGCGCATCTTTGGCAGTTTCCATCAATCGTCCTCTTCATCTTTTGCATTAGGGTAGTAGTCAGGATAGAATGCAAATTCTGAATAACCAATGACAATTATATCACCTTTAACCGCGCCGGCTGTTTCAAGAAGCTGCTCAATACGGTATTTACGCAGAAGCTTGGTAAAACGCGCAATGTTCTCTTCCTGAGTAAAATCAAAGCGCTCTGCCGCCTTTTCGAGCCCTCTGTGCAACACTCTGTAGCCTCCGCCGTGCATGGCAATAATCTGCACTTTGTTTGCGCCGCGCGCAGGAAACTGTTCAGGCAGTTTTTCCGCAACGGCATAAAGGCGTACCTCGCTGTGGGGGCGGGGATGTTTGTTTGCAAAGGCAATAATATATCTCGTAAGTTCAGATATATTATCGCCTGTTGCTGCCGAAAGCGGGCAAACTTTTATGTCAAATCTGCCGAAATACTTTTTGAGCTTTTCAAGAATGTCCTCTTTGTCTGCGCCAAGCATATCACACTTGTTTGCCGCGACAAAATACGGTCTCTTGCCAAGTTCTTTGTCGTAAGCTTCAAGCTCGCTGCGTATTGTCTGAAAATCGTTAATAATACTGTCAAAATCGCCGGAAGACACGTCAAGTACATGAATAAGCAGACGGCTTCTGTCAATATGTCTCAGAAATTCAAGACCGAGCCCTTTGTTTTCATGTGCCCCTTCAATAAGTCCGGGAACGTCAGCAAGCACAACGCGTTCAATCCCTGTATTTACAACGCCGAGATTTGGAGAAAGAGTCGTGAACGGATAATCTGCTATCTTCGGCTGTGCATTCGATATTGCGGCAAGTATTGACGATTTTCCAGCATTCGGAAGACCGACAAGGGCAATATCCGCAATCAGTTTGAGTTCAAGCCGCAGCGTAATCTCCTCGCCCATGTCGCCTTTTTCGCAAAAGCGCGGCGCACGTCTGCGAGAGCTTGCAAAATAGCGGTTGCCCCTTCCTCCGCGCCCGCCTCGTGCGGCAACAAAACGATCACCTGCTTCAACGAGGTCGGCAAGTCCCTCGCCGGTTTCCGCATCATAAAAAACAGTACCGCACGGGACCGGTATAACTACGTCTTCACCGTTTGCGCCGTTCCTTGCATTTCCGCTGCCGTGCGATCCGTTTGCACCTTTTATATGACGCTTGTATTCAAGGTCAGCAAGCGTCTGTAGATTATTTACAGCTTCAAAGACAATGTTTCCTCCCCGTCCGCCGTTTCCTCCGTCAGGTCCTCCGTTCGGTTTGAAAGGCTCGTGAAGAAAACTCATGCACCCGTTTCCGCCGCGTCCAGCCGTAACTGAAATGGTAATGTAATCAACAAATTTCATAAAAAGTCCTCCGAAAAAATAAGGAGCCTTGTGCAGGCCCCTTAAATTCCGAATATTTTACCTGATTAGGCCTCTTCTACCGTAACGTATTTGCGTCCGGCTTTTGTAAGGAAATGAACTTTGCCGGTCGCAAGTGCGTACAGCGTGTAATCGCGTCCGCAGCCTACGTTTTTGTCAGGACGGATTTTCGTGCCGCGCTGGCGGACTATAATCGTACCTGCGTTGATAAGCTGACCGTCACTGCTTTTTACGCCCAAATATTTAGGCTGACTGTCGCGTCCGTTTGTACTGCTGCTTTGACCTTTTTTATGCGCCATAATCTATTCCCCCAAACTTATGCGATTGCGCTGATTTCAACTGTCGTGAAATACTGGCGGTGTCCGCGGAATTTGCGGTAATTTTTCTTTCTGCGGTATTTGAAAACGATAACCTTTTTGTCTCTGCCGTTTTCAACTACTTTACCTGTTACTTTCGCACCCTCAACATAAGGTGCGCCGACCGTAGCGCCGTCGTCTTTTCCGAGAAGAAGAACTTTGTCAAATACGACTTCCGCACCTTCTTCAGCGTTCAGTTTCTCGAAGCGGATTTTGTCGCCTTCAGAAACCTTGTACTGCTTGCCACATGTTTCGATTACTGCATACATACTGTATTTTCCTCCCTCCGCTGTGCGCGGGCAGCCTCACGGCATTTCGTTAACCCGCACCATGCGTGTTCTGCAACTGGTAGATTATAGCATTATATTTATATTTTGCAAGCCATAATTTTCAATCGGTCTCAGTCTGAAGCAAAGCTCGTGCATGAGTAAGCGCTTCCGTGGAATTTTCATCGCCGGAGAGCATTCTGGCGATTTCTTTTTCGCGTTCCGCGCCGGAAACGGGAAAAATAAGCGTATCGTCCCCATCGCGTTTTACAAGAAAATGTTGGTCTGCCATAGAAGCAATCGTTGCCTGATGCGTTATAAGTATCGTTCTGCAGCGCCTTGAAAGTTCTTTCAGCTTGTATCCGGCAAGCAGCGCGCTTTTGCCGCCGAGTCCGGCTTCAACTTCGTCAAAGACAAGAGTTCCGGGCAGTTTGTCGTCGCCTGCCGCAAGCTGCAAGGCAATAAGTATGCGTGACAACTCGCCGCCGGAAGCTGTTTTGCTCACAGGCATAGGCTCCTGATCGGGCAATCTGAGCATAAATCTGGCGCTTTCGGCGCCGTTAGATTTAACCTTGTCAAGTTCGGCAATTTCTATTTCAAAACGCGCATAACCCATCGCCAGTTCGTTCAGACAGTCGTTTACGCTGTTCTGCAGCTTTTCTGCGGCTGCTTTTCTCATCTTGCGAAGTGCCTGTACTTTTGCGACAAGATTTTTGCGAAGCTGGGCTGATTCTGTTTCAAGCTTCTGCAGTTCGGAAAGGCTTGTCTGGAGCCATACCACCGTCTGCTGTGCCTCAAGGGCATAATTTAATATATCCTCGCAGCTTTCGGCTTTCAGCCTGCGTTTCAGTCTGCGCAGCTGTCCGAGCTTTTCTTCCGTTTCATCGCGCGCCTCCTCAACGCTTCCTTTGTCAAGCACAAGTTTCATATCATGTTCAAACAGTGCAGACAGTTTCTGTGCAGCAGAAAGCAGCTGTTCGGCAGCTTCCCTCTTGGGGCTGTCAGCGTTTTCAAGTTCCTGCAATCCCCTGCAAATTTCGGTTGCGCTGTCTAAAATGCAGGCGCCGTTTTCATTACCGGCGATTTTTCCGTAAAGAGCGTAAAGGGTTTTGAGTTTTGCGCTCTGTTCGTCAAGCTCTTTCAGATCTGCTTCAAGTTTATTTTCACTGTCCGCCGTAAGTTTCAGTGAATTTATCAGCGCCACGTCTTTTTCGGCATCGGAAAAGCGTTCAGCACGCTCTTTTCTGCTGTTTTTAAGCTCTACAAGAGCTGTTTCCGTCTTCAAAGCCTGCTCAAATATTCCTGCAAGTTCCCCTTTTACCCGTGCAAGTTCAGAACCGCCGCAGGAATCAACAAGTTCAAGCTGTCTGAGGGGTTCAAGAAGCGAGAGCTGCGCATACTGGCTCTGTATGACTATTTCCTGCTCCATTAGCTCGGAAAGCTTGTTCACGGTCAAATTCGTTCCTGAAAGCGAAAGTGTTCCGCGCCCATCCTTTTTAAACCGCCGCAGGACATTCAACTCGTTCGAAGCCGGATTGAGAGGGACTATTCCCTCATAAGCCGAAACGTTTTTCGGCTCGTAATTCATATTTACCTCAGAGTATTCTTCAGAGGCATGAATATAGTTTACCTGAGCCCTTTTTCCAGAGATAAATTCAAGCGCACGGACAAGACTGCTTTTTCCCGATCCGCTTTCTCCGGTTATAACTATAAAACTTCCGGTGAAATCAAGTCCGGCATCTTTAATGCCGCCAACTCCGTGAACCTGAAGACTGCTAATCATTCGGAATCATCCTCTCGCCAGTTCCGTTGAACCCCCAGCTCAGTTTGCGTCTGAGCAGATCATAATAGCTCGTGCCGTATGGTTCTATTGTATACACTTTAAATTCTGATGCAAGCTCCGCTTCAAGTCTGTCTCCTGCAAACAGTTCATAACCGAGCTGTCCGTCCTGCGTAAGACACAATTTTGCAGTACGGCTCATAAGTTCCACTGCTATTTTGTCTTTGCCGTTCAGCACTACTGGTCTTGCAAACAGTGTATGGGCGCAAATAGGCGCCATAATCAGGCAGGAAACGTTAGGCGGCACAACCGGACCGCCGGCAGACAAAGCATAAGCTGTTGAACCCGTCGGGGTGGCAAAAATAATGCCGTCAGACAGATAATTTGACAACAGTTCTCCGTTTACGCTTATCTGAAGTTCCACGACGCGTGAAAGGCTGGTTTTTGATATGACAAGGTCGTTAAGCGCGTACATTGTTGCTGCCGTTCTGCCGTCCCGTATAACGCTGCCCCTTACAACCTCGCGTTCAAGCAGCTTGTATTTACCGTCAAGAATTTGCTTTATGTCAGCTTCAATATTCTCCGGCAGACCCGTCGACAGAAAGCCAAGCCTGCCGAGATTAATTCCGTACAGCGGAATTTTTTTACCGAAAAGCATCCTTGCAGCACGAAGAAAAGTACCGTCTCCTCCGAGAATAAGCGCAAATAAAGCTCCGTCAAAATTATCCGTTCCTTCTGTGCCAAGAAGCAAGGCTGAATTTTTAGGCAGCAGAAATTCCGTTTCGCCGAACGCAGAAGATGTCAGCAGTTTTTTAGCGGCTTCAACTGCTTTCGGTTTGCTCGTATTAAATATCAAAACAATTTTTTTACTCATTACAGCACCGGCTTTTCCTGATTAAATATGTTTTTCTGCGTGTTTGTGTGCCTCGTCCACAAGTTCAGCCACATCAAACGGCCTTTGCTCTGTCCCACTTTCTTTTTTGGAAAGCAGCAGAAGAAATTCTATATTGCCCTCCGGACCGCGTATCGGCGAATAGGTAATATCAAGAATTTTCAGTCCTGTTTCATTTTCAGCAAACTCAGATACGTCTTTCAGAACCGCCTCATGCAATGCAGGTTCGGTAACAACGCCGCGTCCTATATGTTCGCGACCGACTTCAAACTGCGGCTTGACAAGCGTGACTATGACGCCTTCAGGCTTAATCAGCTGTTCAAAGACGTTAAGCAGCAGCTTGAGCGATATAAAAGAAGCATCGCAGACCAGCAGATCAAAAAGTTCGCTCCTAAAAGTTTCTGCCGTAAGGAAACGTGCGTTCGTGCGTTCCATAACATAAACCCTGTCATCGTTTCTAAGTTTCCATGCAAGCTGTCCGTAGCCGACGTCAACTGCGCAAACGGAGGCAGCGCCTTTTGAAAGCAGCACGTCCGTAAAACCTCCTGTGGAAGCGCCTATATCGATACAACGCAGTCCGGCAGGATTAAGCCCAAAATATTCAACTGCTTTCAGCAGTTTGTAAGCGCCGCGGCTCACCCATTCTTTTTCGGGACGGTCGAGCTTAACGCTCGCCCCGGGCATAACCTGAGAGGCAGGCTTAGTAACAACCGAACCGTTGACCGTGACCCTGCCCTGCCCAATATACTCCCGCGCGGCAGTGCGGGATTCAGCAAAGCCGTTATCTGCAAGATATTTGTCAAGTCTTACAAGCTTAGCTTTCATTTATCAGCCGTATAATGTTGCCGGAGGTCATGCCGCAATCTTCCCACTGTTCCGCGGACGAGGCATGCGATATAAAACGGTCTGGAACACCGACGCTGATTATTTTGCAGTTTAATAAATTCTGCGAAACAAGCGCCGCAATTTCTTCACCGATCCCGCCTTTAAGCGAAGCGTCCTCAGCCGTAACAGCCAAACTGTGTTTTTTAAGCTGTTCAAGCAGACCATATTTGTCAAGCGGCTTTATAAAACGCAGATCGACTACCGTTGCATCTCTGCCGTCTGCTTTCAGTTTTTCAGCAGTTTCAAGCATAAGCGGCAGAGTGTCACCGGCTGCAATCAGTAATATATCCTTTCCTTCGCTGATCAGCTGCAGTTTTCCCCATTCAGCAGATGACTTTTCAAAATCAAAAGCAGGAACGTTTCCGCGCGGATAGCGTACCGCCATCGGAATTTTTCTCTCCGCCCAGCCGTCTATCATAAATTTAAGTTCTTTTTCGTCCCTCGGCGCAGCTATCGTCATATCCGGCAGTGCCTTGAGCCACGCAGCGTCAAAAAGTCCGTGGTGTGTTTCGCCATCGTTTCCGACAAGACCGCTTCTGTCAATGCAGAGCAGCACAGGCAGTTTCGGAAGGCAAATATCGTGCATAACCTGATCGGCGGCACGCTGCAGGAAGGTTGAATAAATGCACACGGCAGGCTTCATGCCGCCGGCAGCAAGTCCCGCTGCATAAACAAGGGTATGTTCTTCGGCTATGCCTGTATCTATGAAGCGTTCCGGAAATTTTTCGGCAAACTCTCCAAGCTTTGTTCCGTCTTTCATAGCCGCTGTCAAAGCAAAAATTTTGTCGTCTTTTTCAGCCAGTTCTGTCAGGCAGTCAGCTGCAGCCTTGCTCCATGCAAGCTTTCCGCTGCCTTGCGGTATCCGCAGAGAGGAATTTGCACCTACTCCGTGGAAATAAGACGGATTTTCTTCCGTTTCCTTAAAGCCCTTGCCTTTTTTTGTTATAACGTGGATAACAAGCGATTTGTCATACTGTTTGGCAAGTTCAAACACCTTCGCAAGTTCTTCGGCGTTGTGTCCGTCAAAAGGTCCCCAATAGCTTATTCCGAACTGCTCGAATATATTTGCCGGAAGAAGAATCGCTTTAAGTTTGTTTTTCCAGTTTTCGAGCGCAGGCCTGAAGCCGCTGTTTTCGCTTTTCTTTTTGACAAATGCCTTAAATTTTTTATAAGTGCTGTTCACCGCAAGCTGCGCAAGATGGTTAGCGGCTCCTCCGACTCGTCTGTCTATTGACATTCTGTTGTCATTCAAAACGATAATAACCTTGGAGTTGTTTGGCTCCATGTTATTGAGCGCTTCAAAAGAAACGCCGTTCAGCAGAGAGCCGTCGCCTATAACGGCAACAACGTGGTGATTTTCTCCTTTGAGGTCGCGTGCTTTTGCATAGCCCATTGCAGCCGAAACCGACGTACTGCTGTGCCCAGTTGTGAAGGCATCGTATCGGCTTTCGTCTAGTCTGGGAAAACCTGCCATACCACCCTTTTGGCGCAGCGTGGCAAAGCGCTCCGCACCCTGCGTGAGAATTTTGTAGGCGTAACTCTGGTGCCCGACGTCAAATAATACTTTGTCTTCATCAGGGTTAAACGCTTTCAGCAGAGCAGCGTTAATTTCCACCGCGCCAAGCGAAGACGCAAGATGTCCGCCGTTTTTCAGCGTTACGTCAAGTATAAGAGTCCTGAGTTTGCGGCACAACTCCTTAAGCCCGTTTTCATCAAGCTTTTTTACTTCTTTATAACTGCATATAGTATCAAGCTGTTCCATAATTTATTTAGTTCTTTCAAGAAGTGCCATCGGCAGCTGTGCAAGGAAACTTTCCTCTCCAAGCAGTTCGGAAATAACAGCTTTTGCCGCTTCTGACTCCTCCTTTGCGAATTCCTTTGCTTTCTCCAGCCCATAGGCAGTAACGTAGTTTATTTTTCCCTGCTCTGCGTCCTTGCCTGGGGTCTTGCCAAGTTGTTCAGAGGTAGTGGTAACGTCCAGAATATCGTCTATAATCTGAAACGCCGTTCCGAGATGCTTACCGTATTTCTCAAAAATCAAAAGCGTTTTTCCGTCATCGGTGCCGAGAGCTGCACCGCTCATAAGAGCCGCTTTTATAAGTTCTCCGGTTTTAAGCGCCGCGACCTTGCAGACGTAATCCGGCTCCTTTTCGGCAAGCGCACAATCCATGTCAAGCACCTGACCGCCGCAGACACCCGAGGGACCAAAAGCTTCGGTAAATATTCGGACAGCATTAAGCAGTCTGTCTGAACTCACTCCGGAAGTATACGCCAAAGGATAGGCTATCGACTCGACCATAAGCGCATCGCCGGCAAGAACCGCAAGAGTTTCGCCGAATTTTGCGTGGTTTGAGAGTTTTCCGCGGCGCATATCGTCATTATCCATGCACGGAAGGTCATCATGAATAAGCGATGCCGTATGAGTCATTTCATAGCCGAGAGCCATCGGCATTGCCGTTTCCTTTGTGCAGCCGCAGGCTTCGGCAGCCGCCAGGCAGAGCACGGGGCGCAGTCTTTTGCCTCCCGCCGTAAGGGAATATTCCATGGACTCAAAAAGCTTTTCGGGAACACGATTGGCACGCGTTTCTGCAGTCTTTTCAATATATTGGTCAACATAGTCGGCATAGGCTTTAAATTCAGCCATAACCTGCTGAAAATCCATAAGCAGTTATTCCTCCTCATCCCTTACTGAATCGCTCAGCTCGGTTACCTTCTGTTTGGCATTTTCCAGAAACTCCTTGCACTCTTTGATAGCAGTGATTGCTTTCTCAAAATCTCCGAGAGCTTCCTCAACTGTCGTTTCATGTTTCTCAATTTTGTCCAGAAGTTCCTCAATTTTTTCAAGATTTTTGGTAAAATTCATTTTTTTGCTCCTTTGCTCTTGCAAAATTTAATTTGTATGCTACAATGTTTAAGTTAATGCTGAAGTTTCAAGGAGGGACCACACGATGTCTAAATACTGTGATTGCTGCGGACGCGGCCCTGTGACGGGCAACGCAGTCAGCCATTCAAACCGCCACACAAGACGCCGCTGGCTTATTAACATTCAAACCGTACGCGTCAACGTCGGAGGCGGAGAGACCCGCAAACTCCACATCTGCACAAAATGTCTCAGATCCGGTATAGTCCAGAGAGCCGTTAAATAACGGCTCTTTTCTTTTACCTTTCACCGAGTACCTCGTCAAGGCGTTCCTGCGCCATAGCTTCGTCTACAAGTATCTCCCTTCCCTTGGCGCCTTCCGAAGGACCGACTATTCCAAGCTGCTCCATCATATCAAGCAGCCGCGACGCACGGGAGAAACCTACGCGCAGTCTTCTCTGCAGATTGCTTGCGGAAGCTATCCCGCTTTCAAGTATGTATTCTACTGCCTGTTCAAGCATATCATCGTCATAGGTTCCGTCTTTTGTGTTGGCAGCCGCAGAATGAGCTTCAACGTCTTCAAAGAACACAGGGTCACCGAACAGGCTGTTCATATACTGCAGCCAGTTCTCAAGAATATCGTCTGCAATCCACGGAGATTGTATGCGTACTGGCTTAGGGTTCTTCGTGGAAAGGAACAGCATATCTCCCTTGCCGAGCAGTTTCTCGGCTCCGACACCGTCAATTATCGTGCGTGAATCAATACCGGTGGCAACCGAAAAAGCCACTCTTGCCGGAATATTTGCCTTGATAAGTCCGGTTATAACGTTTACGGACGGACGCTGCGTGGCAAGAATGAGGTGTATGCCGGCAGCCCTTGCCTTTTGCGCAAGCCGTACGATATAATCTTCAACCTCTTTTGAAGCTGTCATCATAAGGTCGGCAAGCTCGTCAACGATAATTACTATATGCGGCTTTTTGTCCTTGGGCAACAGATTGGGGCGCGCATTAAATGCTTCAAGATTGCGCACCCTTGCGCTTTCAAAGTCACTGAAGCGGCGTTCCATTTCGTTGACAGCCCACGCAAGCGTGTGAACGGCTTTCTTGGGGCTTGCAACTGGAGGCGTGAGCAGATGCGGAAGATTGTCGTACACCGCGAATTCGACGCGTTTCGGGTCGACAAGAATAAGCCTCAATTCGTCCGGAGTGCAGTGCGAGCAGAGACCGACTATGCAGGAATTTATAAAGACTGATTTTCCCGAGCCGGTCGTACCGGCAACAAGCAGATGAGGCAGCGTTTCAAGCCCTATAACCGTCGATTCGCCGCTAACGGTTACACCGAAAGGCATAGGCAGTGCGTATTTTGTTCTTCTGTAGGAATCATCCTCAATCATCGTACGCATTGGGATACCCCTGCGGTGCGGATTCGGAATTTCAATACCGACGTACGACGTTCCCGGCACCGGCGTCTCAATGCGTATCGAAGGGACGGCAAGAGCAAGAGCTATGTCATTTGAAAGAGTTGCAACCCTTGAAGTACGTATGCCGGAGCCGAGCGTTATTCTAAACTGGATAACTGTGGGGCCGACAAGTATATCGGCAAGCTCAGCCTGAACACCAAATTCATCAAGCGCTTTTATCATCTTTTCGCCGAGTGGCATGCAGCGTTCAGGTTTCAATTCGTTGTCATGCGTTTCCTCAGGGCCGAAAATTTCAGGCGGAGGCGGGAAAATTCCTTCCTCAGCCACCTGCAGAGCACCGAGATCAAAATTAGGTTCCTGTACCTCTGCGGCATTTTCTTTTTTCCTGTGAGTGCGTTTCGGCTTAATTTCGTCTTTCAGCACAAGTTCTTCAGCAAACGGATCTTCTATTGCGGCTTTTGCGCTGTCATTGTCCTCAGAATTTTTTTTCTCTTTTCCGCTCAGACCGGAAAATTTAGTCCAGATAACAGCGGCACAGTTTTTAATGCATCTGTTGACGGGCAGCCCATAGAGCAGAAAAATAATATACATACACACGACACCAGCAAGAAGAGTCCCAAAAGCTCCGAGTGTGCCGAACGCTTTTTCTGCGATAAAATGTCCGGTTTCCCCTGCTTTGAGACAATATACAGCGCTTTCTCCGCCCGTTAGTTCCTTTATGCCCAAAACTGCTGAGGCAGCCAGATAAAGCAAAAGCGTTGCCGCTGTCTGCCTGACACAGTTGGGGATTTCTTTTGAAAAAACACGGCATATACAGACGTATATAATAAAACAAAGCGGAATAACAAGTGCGCCTCCGGCGTAATTGGTCAGGAAACCTGCAGTTTTCCTGCCAATAGTTCCTGTTTTGTCCGTACAGAATGAAACCAACACAAAAAGAACCATTACAAAAACAAGTACGATTAGAATTTTTTCCGCCGCTTTTTTTTGCAAACTGTAATCTTTCTGTCTGTCTTTCGTGTTCTTCAGCATTAAACTTCTCTTCCCCCCACGGTTATTCCTTTGACAACCATCGATGGCTGACCGTCCGTTACGGGCACGCTCTGCCCAGATTTTCCGCAGATACCGGGATCCATGACAAGACTACCGCCGAGTGTGCAGATATTTTTCAGCACCTCAGGACCATTTCCGGTAAGCGTTGCACCTTTCACCGGCTCTTTTATTTTACCATCTTTTATTATATACGCTTCTGCGACATAAAACACAAAATCTCCCGTTGTCGGGTTAACTTCCCCGCCGCCCATTTTTTTGACGTAAAGTCCGTTTCGTGCAATATCGCACATCTCTTCAACGCTTTTGTGCGCCCCTGGCAGAAGGAAGGTGTTGCTCATTCTCGGAATAGGAAGTTTCCTGTACGACTGTCTCCTTCCATTTCCCGTGGCGGGATAGCCATAAAGCGAAGCAGAAAGTCTATCGGTTAGATACCCCTTCAAAATACCATTCTCAATAAGCAGCGTTGGGGAAGCCTCTGTTCCCTCATCGTCAAATTCGTAGCTGCCGTACAAACCGCCGATTGTAGGGTCATCAACCATCGTCACAAGTTCCGACGCAACCTTCTGACCTATCTGTCCTTTGAAAACAGATGAATCCTTTTCAACTATATCCGCTTCAAGCCCGTGTCCGCACGCCTCATGAATAATCGTCCCGCCTGCTTCCCCGGCAAGGAAAACGTTCATTTTTCCGGCAGGACACGGCTTCGCTTCAAGCATCAGCATGGCACGGTCAAAAGCCTCGTTCGCAATTTCTCTTGCGACTGCCCCCTCCCAAAAAGCAGAAGGTTCGAGCGCCATGCAACGCCGCTCAGAGGCGGTTTGCAGCTGCCCGTCCTTTTCTGCAACTATCTGCGCAACAAAAGAGGTATATTTTCTGTTGCAGCCTTTTCTCAAACCACCGGGCCCGATTATAAGAATATCCTTGTCTGACTGCGAAAAGCGGAAACTTATCTGCTGTATTGCAGACGAACGACTGCGGAGCTCAGCGTCAATATCGTGAAGAAAATCAACAGGATATTTATCTGCTGACACACTCTTTTCAAACAGTTTCTCTACTCCGCCGTCATACATTGTGCCGCATATTTCTGACGGCTCCAGTGCAGCGTTAAGCGCCTCAGCGACTGACGAAGACGAAACTCCGGTACGGTGCGCGAAAAAGCTTTTGCCGTCAACTACAACCCTTGCGCCGGTTCCTTCGGTCACTACCGAGGACAATTCGGCAATTTTTTTATCCTCATAGCGCACTGAATGGGCAACGGAAGACTGCAGATACAAATCGCAGTACTGTGCACCTTTTTCCGTTATTTCGTCAACAATATTGTTAAAACGGTCAGCCATTACTGTTCCTCAATCGAATCAATAGTAATATTCATACCATCAGCCTGCAAACCTCCAACAAACGATTTAACCTCATCAAGCAGATTTGCTGGGCAAATAATCGCAACCTTGCCATGAGCCGCATCGTCCGTCTGCATAAAGCCGAGACCGTCACAGGCGTCAAGATTCCAGCTTGCATAATAAATTTCCTTTGCATCCATTGTCAAACAAACCTTCGCAACGGGAATTGTCACCTTTTGAGGCCTCTCTGCTTCTTCAGATGCTCGCTGTAGCTTTTGCTGAAAAGATGCCTGCCGCTTCCGTCAGCGACAAAATAAAGATACTCCGTATCTCCGGCACTGCACACAGCGAGCCAGCAGTTCGCGGAGGGCACATTAATCGGTCCAGGAGGAAGTCCATCCTTTCTGTACGTATTGTACGGAGATTCTATATGCAAATCAGAGTACGTAAGTCTAGATTTTTTAACTCCCTTAAATTCCTTCCAACAATAAATAACCGTTGCGCAGGACTGCAGTCTCATCGGAGTCTTAAGTCTCTTCAGAAAAATCTCGGCAAGCGGTTTTCTGTCTTCCTTCACACGCGCCTCGCCCTCAACTATCGAAGCCATAATTCCCGTTTCAAGCAGATATTTTGCGTTAAATTTCTCAGCCGGAATTGACTTGCCTACTTTTTCAAACCAAAGCTTCGAAGCAAAAGCTACAAGTTGCTGTTCAATTTTTTCGTTCGGTATAAGGAAATATCTTTCAGGCAAAAGAAACACTGACCTTGCCAATACTTCCTTCGGCAGAAGCGGTCTGAGTTTCTCGGGAAAATTGCCCGCATCCGCAAGCGCATTTTTAAGTTTTTCAAGGCTCAAACCGTTGCTTTCCGTAATTTCAGCCGGAGTTTTGCCCGGAATAATCGAAACGTCGCAGAATTCAGGTCTTGCGTTTTTAAGCTGACAAGCCACGGTAAAGATGCTCCCTGGCACTATCCTGCACATCCCCGGCTGAATTGTCTTGTCGCTGCCGCTGAGCGCAAGCCATACGCGCATAGTCTTTTCAAAAAGGATAACATCCTTCTGCTTCAGTGTATGAACAAGCAACTGCGTGCTGCAGCCTCTGCGCACGTTCACGGGAACAGGCTTAAGTTCCAATCTGTAAAGCTGCGGATAAGTCTGCGGAATATACCGGCACAGCGCAAAAAGGAAAAACAGCGCCGCCGCATAAATCAGCACCTCAAGTCTTTTCATAGCCCATATCCTTTCGCAATCTGCATTAATTATACATTGATTTTACAAATGACGAAATAGGATTATAATTTACTGACTGATTAAATTTGCACGCGCGGCATTTGCGCTGCGCTCCAGAATTTCAGCAGAACACGACAAAATCCGGAGTGAACGGCATGACTGAAAAGAAATTCAAAATACTTGTAACGGAAAAAGTGGGTCAGTCCGGGCTTGACCTTCTCAAAGAGGCACCGGACGTTGATCTTGAAATTAACATGACGCTGACCCACGAGCAGCTTCTTGAAGGGCTCGCCGACGTTGACGGAATACTCACACGCAGCGGAACCTCAATGACCTCAGAAGAAATTGAAGCAGCACCGAAACTTAAAGTCATTGGCAGAGCGGGTGTCGGTGTTGACAACATAAACATATCCGAAGCCACACGGCGTGGAATTATAGTCGTCAACGCACCCACCGGAAACACATTAGCCGCCACTGAACTGACAATGGCGAATATGCTCGCAATGATCCGCAAAGTCCCACAGGCGCACAACTCAATCCACAAAGGCGAATGGAAACGCAGCCTCTTTACCGGAATGCAGCTTCACGGCAAAAAACTTCTGATAATCGGACTGGGCAGAATAGGCTCGCAAATTGCGAAACGCTGCCGCGCATTCGGAATGGACGTCTACGCCTACGACCCATACATTTCAAACATAAAAGCGGAATCTCTTAAAGTCACCCTGCTCAAAGACCTTCCGGAAGCGCTATCTTTTGCCGACGTCGTCACCATACATACACCGCTCAATACCGAAACAAAAAATATGTTCAGCCGTGAAATGCTTGCGAAACTTAAACAGGGCGCATATCTCATAAACTGCGCACGCGGCGGCATTGTCGATGAAAAAGCAGTCACTGAGGCCATCAGAGAAGGGCACATAGCCGGATTTGCAACAGACGTCTACGCAAAAGAACCGCTCACGCCGGACCACCCGTTCCTTGCGAAAGATATAGCCGACAAGGTTGTCGTAACGCCTCACATAGGAGCAAACACCTTTGAAGCTCAGCTTGAAGTATCAAAAATAGCGGCTGAAAATATGCTTGCCGTACTCAGAGGCAAGCCGTATCTCTACGCGGTCAATCTGCCGTTTATGATACAGAACCTCAGCGATGACCAAAAAAAATATCTTGAACTGTCCGAAAAAATCGGAAAACTCTCTGCAAAACTTGCAGAAGCCTACGGAAGCGCTGTACGCAGCATAGACATAACCTACAGAGGAAGCGTATTCGGCGATGACACTCCGCTCGGACCTAATCAGTACCGTCCCTACACGATAGCAATGCTCAAGGGGCTGCTTGAAGTCAGTCAGGGAGAAGAAATATCCTACATGCTTGCACCGATATCCGCAAAAGACAGAGGAATAGACATCAGCGAACAGTTCGGCGAGCACAGCACGTATAACAACCTTATCGAAATCACGCTTGAAACCGACCAAAAACCGATACAGATAGCCGGAACGATCACCGAAGAAGGCAAACAGCGCATAGTCCGCATCAACGACGACTGGATAGACTTCGTGCCGGAAGGACGACTGATACTTTTTAGAAACTACGACAGACCTGGCGTTATAGGAAACGTAGGAAGCATACTAGTTGAAACCGGAGTCAATATCGCAAGTTTTGCGCTCAGAAGAAAAGACATTGACGACGGCTTTGCTTTCGCAGTACTCCAGGTTGACGACGACGTCACACCCCAACTTCTCCAAAAGCTCAGCGCTCTTGAAAACGTAATATGGGCAATATCCGTTGACTTGAGAGAACAGATATAAAGCAAGCGGGAGACTGAAATCAGTTTCCCGCTTTTGTATATTTACCGTTAAAAGAACAGGGCTGAATTTGTCATTCAACCCGCTGTTTGTATATTAAAACTTTTTGCTAACCGTTTGGTGTTTTCAGTTTGCTTATTCGTATATTTCCACAAGGAAACCGCGTTCGACTGCCTCTCGGAGTGACATTCTTTTCGGCGCGCCGAATCGCTTTTCTTTGCCGTCTTTTATCAGTATAATTGTGTTTGTGTCCGGCTCCGCAAGAGGGTAATTTGCTATTTTACAGACGAGTTCTTTGAGTTGAGCGTTAGGCTGATCAAGAATTTTGTCGAGCAGGCGTTTTCCGCTTCTGTTTTCTTTGTAAATGTGCGCTCCTTCGAGCAGATAGTATTCAATTTCTTTCAGGTCTTCTTCTTCCGTCTGCCAGCCATTATTACGCACCACGACAAGTTTTTTGGCAAGCGCTTTGTCAAGGTAGTCCGTCCAAATCAGTTTTGGTCTCGTGTATTCGTAAGCAAGCAGATCCAAAACCGTCCCACCTCCGGCAATGGGCAGGCTGTTTCTGCCTTCGCAGAGCTTTTTCAGACTGCTTTGCAGCCTTTTTACCTGACGAAGTGCTTTTTCACGCTCAAAATACCACGCCATCAAACTGTCAGACGTAAAATAATTTTTCCATATCCAGTAGTTTTCTTCGTTGATTATGACGTCGGTAAATATTCCGTTTTGCCGCCCCGGCACATGGAATATTTGATAACGTCCCGCATATTCAAGCGCACGGAGAAAGTCAAATACACTGAAAATAAACGGCATTTTACAGCTGTTGACGAGGATTGAAACAAGCGCATATTCCGCGCCTGCTGCTTCGCTTTTTATGATTTCCGCACGAAGCTGTATTTTGTCAGGCTTAAACATTACTCTCCGTTCACCGTTGCGTCAAAGATTTTCTGAAGTATGTCCGAAACTTCTGAGACAAGCTCCGCAATCTTTTCAAGTCCCTCGTTCATTCTGATTTGATAACTTCCTGCAAGTTCAGGGGCAGAAACATGCGGAAGGTTCATGTACACGTTGTATGATGCGGATTTAGCCGCCGCTTCCGCCATAAGCGCGGCTGTTCCGGCATCGCTTACCGCCCCTGGGTTTCCGCAGCGCGCGGCGGAGAGTGAAAGTTCAGCCGTTTGTACGCAGGCGTCTATCATTTTGAGCGGCACTTCCGTTGAGAGCCTTATCGCGTCTTGCATAGCCGCTTTTCTTGCGCGTTTTTCAAGTTCCGTTTCTTTTTTCATACGCAGCGCTGACATATAGAGGTTGAACGCATCAATATCTTCCTGCATTAATTTCAGAAATTTTTCGCGCAGTTCTTTCGTTTCCGCGACAAGTTGCCGCATAAGATGCTCCTGTTCGGTAAATTTTTCTTTTCCAACGGTTAGATTGGCAACCATTGAGACAAGAGAGGCCGCCAAAGCTCCACACACCGCGGAGGCGCTTCCGCCTCCCGGTGCCGGCGAATTTGACGCAAGATTTTCAAGGAAGGTTTTTATTTCAGCATTTTTAAAATCCATTTCCAGCGCTCCGTTACGCATCGCATTTGATTATTCCAAGTTTTTCCGCAACTTCATTGCCGTATCCCGGATTTTCGCGGAAGGCGTTGCGTATCCGGCTCAGCCAAATTCCGTCTGCGTATTCGTCGTCAAGAAAATCATACATATACTGCGGGTCCCCGCTTGTGAGATAACATTCATCAAGGAATATGTCGTAGAAATTCATGAGCAGATATGCAAGCTGTTCCTTGTTTTGGCAGATTTCCCTTATTTTGTCGATGTTTTTTTTCATGTGCTTTTCTCTCCTTTACTGAATTAGCGTAGCGTCACCAAACCTTACGGGAAACAACTGGTATCGTAATTGGTGAACCAAACCTGACATATAGTTCATAATAAGCGAGCCATCAGGCTCGCTTATTATACCACCGTTCGGACTATCTTATATAGTCGATAAGTTCGTCCATGAGATCTTTTGTGTGATTGAAGATGAGCCATGCCTTTTCAGCATATTCTTTCGGATCTTCTTCGAGACCGAAATCTGAATAGCATTTTTCAAATGCTTCCATCAGTGCCTGAATGAGCAAAAGTCTCTGTTCAATCCAGTATCTCTTTTCCATGGTATTCTCTCCTTTCAATAAAATTCGCATTGCTGCGTCAGGAGAGAATTTTAATAATTTCATTATACAAAAAAAGCAACCGGCTATGCCGGGTACTTTTCTATAAACTATTTAACTGTTTTCTTAGGGATAATGCCATACTTTCTGATAAACTCTCTTGCAGAATCAAGGTCTGAATTTTCTATCTTAACAACAGAAGAATTTTCGGAATAAACCACAAAAAAGTATCTGCTTCTTCTATCTATATATAGAATTCTCGCCTCACCTTTATCGTCATACTTACCTTTCCCGTTTTTGTAAAAATCGTCAGACAGAACAAACGACTTTCTTGTGTCATACAAAATCCCCTTGTGCATTTTTATCACATCAGTCTCATGGGGATTGTCTCCACGAATAGTACTTACAGGAATTCCGGAATCAGATAACCGGAAATAAGCTTCAACGCCTATCTTCTCCAAAAGCCCAAAGAAATCATCCGCCCTTAATGAGTTGTGCAAAAGCTTCTGATTTATATTCTGTGCGCTTGTGCCTATTTTTTCTGCAAGTTCACGCTGAGAAATATTCTGCATTTCGAGAGCGTTAAGCAATACATCTGAACTCTTAATGGTCACTGTTTCACCTCCAGTTACTACTATGATTCTACCAAAACTATATACAAATATCAAGTGTTTTATTTATATTAAAAATGCTTCTTCAACGAAACGAAGAAGCATTATAAATTCTACGTTTACATCCACTTACTCAAAAAACAAATTCTGTTGTGCTTATAAAAAACATGCATATTTTGAATATAACAAAAAGAACATACAGGCAAAAAATGCCAAATACAGAACACATTGGAATGCATATACAATTTCCAAAGTGAACTTTAAGCAGATGATACATATACATTCCTGATATTATCATAAACACAAGAGCAAACGCTGCGCACAAAAGAATAATCAATGAAAGTACCATAAGCAACACCTCTACTATGCTATTCTTACAAGACCGCCATTAACTTGTCTTATTTCAATGTGTCCAAATTCTGAATAAAACGGGCAAGTCTCATTGTGAACATAAGCGCACGGAGCAAATATATCTTTCAAATCCATGTCCCATTCTTCTGTATGTTTTGATACATACATAAATGAGTACATTATCATTGTGTCAGACTCATCAAACTTAAACCGTGTCTTAATAACCATATAAACAAGCGCATCGTGTTCTTCTTCAAATTTCCTTACTTCTTTTTCTATTTCAGGATAGCTGCCTTCATCAAGACCCCAAAGAATGCCTGCATATTCAGATACCATAACCTTTCCTTCTTTGTCAAAAAGTTCTATAGCAGGTTTGAAAATGCCAAGCTTTCTCATTCTTTTAATAGCCTCACGCTTCTGTACCTCAGCAAACTTTACGTCTTTAGTTCCCATTACAAAAATCCCCCAAAAACTATTGAAAAAGGTAATTTACTCTATCTACAATTTCTTCCCAAGAACAGTAATTGTTACGACCTCCAATGTAGTCATTTACACCTTTAGCCGTTCTGTAAAGGAATTTTTCATACAATCCTATTCCATCAAGATTGATAGGCATTCCTCCACGTTGAACTGAATAACTTATGTACACATATTTGCCGTTTTTTTCAACAAAAGATGACATATCGTAGTGTCCTATACTAAACTCAACAAGATTTATTCCCAACTCCTCAAATCTTTTCTTGAGTGCAGAGCGCATCGCTCTAAAGAATCTGGTGGCATCCTTGCTCATATAAGCACCTGCGTCTTCTAAAACTTTTCCTTGATAAGTCTCGTAAAATTTATCTTTCATATTCATTCCTCCAATATTTAGGTCAAATCCATATACTCAACAAGTTCACCAACGAGGTCTTTGATGTAATCGTGAATAAACAATGCTTTTTGGATATTACAATAGTCTTCAGAACCTTCTTTAATCCTTGCAGGATCTTTATCTGGGTATAATTTATCAAATGCTTCCATAAGCGAATGAATAAGCAAAACTTTTTCTTCAATAACGTGTCTGTCTTCCATAATGTTTAATACTCCATACGATAAGTTATATTTTCTGTGTGTTTAGCTTTTGCAAGTTCATTAAGGAGTGATACAATTATCGTTGCAGCTTCTTTTTCAAAGTGCTTTGCCATACTCTCTCTTGTGGTGGTACAAATTGAATAGTTATTTTCGTCAAAGCCGCTGATAAATTTTTTTCTTAATGTAAAGAACTGTGTAGTATGCACTTCGACTATTTTCATTTTTTTCTCCTCCTTTTTACCACTTGTTAAGCTATTATTGCTAACTGGAAATGCTAACAGCAAAAATTTTAATCTTTTTTCATTGACTCTTCGAGCATTAACTCTTCAACGAAGGCAAGAGTTTTTTTAAGGGACTCTATTCTTCCATGATTCATTGCCCTGTCTTCCCTGCAATCATTTGTAATAGCGAGAGCCTGTGCTATCTCATAATGATTATTTTCTTGTCCTGCAAGCCTTGAAACAAGACTTAACTCGTGTTTTTCTTTCTCAATGGAGTTGCTGAGCCGGTATTCATTGTCTTCAATTTCTTTTCTGATGTTATTGATTATTTTTTCTACAATGTTCATGCTTGCGTCTGTCATTTTTCAATTCCTCCTATTGTATGTGTTAAAAACTACTGTTTTCTTACAACAACCCTTCTATATGCTGAAGAGTAAGCTTGAGTGCTTTGATTCTTCCTTCAAGTTCTGCCTTTTGAATACGGTAATCATTGCAAGAACCTAAACTTCTGGAAACTTCATAATAATCTTTCTTAGAAACATCTTTGGCTAGTTCTTCATGGTAATCATGCAATCTTGTTTCTACATAATTCAATGAAATCTGTGCTTCTTCGATGTCAAATTTAATTTGCTGTGTTACCTTGCTTGCAAATTTACTGATTGCTTCTTCTGTCATTTCTAATTTCCTCCTATTT
>JAUNNW010000087.1 GCA_030531285.1 Synergistaceae bacterium
TTGTCAAGAAACGAGTAGTCAAATATATGCATATAACGCACCTCTTTCTGCATATATTTTATAATTTTATATGCAGAAAGACAAGATAGGTTGTGCAAGTTAAAACGGCTTTTGGGGATGAAGCGATTATTTTTGCATCAAGTTTTGGCTGCCCTGCAGTTCTGCCGGAGGAGCCCGCAGGAAGACAGAGTTTGGTTGTGTATGCCCTGTTCGGTTTAAGAGTGAGGTTTTAGAGTTTATTTTTCATAGCGGATTTCGTAGGTTTGCACGCCTTTGGCACGTGCTTTTTGAAGCATATCAGCCGCGCCTTTTGCCCCGCCCGTTATTATTTCTATTTCGCCGTCAATTCCAAGCAGTATTGTCAAGGCTTGCTTCAAGCAGCTGCCAGTCGTTAAAGTCTCTGCCTCCGCAGACTATTATTCCTGTCATTTTTTCTTTCCTTTCTTTGTCTGTCATTATAGTTTATTATTTCGTTTTCTGCGATTTTTCAGGGATTTCCCCTGCTTTTCGTTTATCTCTTGTTTCAGTTATGTTTTGTTTTTTCGTTCAGTCTGGCGAAAAGTTCCTGCGTTTCGCTCGGCGTTTCGTCCGCAAGAAACTCTTTCATTTTTTTAATGTCTTCCAGTATTTCAGCGATGCGCGCACCGTGTTTTTTCGCCATTTCAAAGCGAGCGCGCCCGATTATTTCTTCGCGCGGAAGCTCGCTGTATTCGCGCGTGCTTTCGGCAAATTCTTTGAAGCCTGATACGGTTTCTTTTTTCTTTTTGCCTTTTTTCTGTTCTGTTTTTTCTTTCTGTTCGGCTGACAAGCTTATCATTGGCCCGCTTCTGCCCTGCAGCGTAAAGCCTCCGCAGTTTTGTATGCCATAGTTTTTACTAACATTGTATTTGCATAATATTTCGCTTGCTGTTGTGCTTTCGGGGTCAACGCGGAGCAGGTCAGTACAGCGCAGTTCCTGTACTTTTCCGCATTTAGGGCACCAGATATGCGCACTGAACAGCCCGTATCTGAACAGGTAGCTTTCAGTTTCACATTCGGGGCATTTGCCTTTCCATGCGCCGTTTGCCCAAAGTCTGAGCATGCCTTCAAGCGTTACGGTGTAACGGCGGAACAGCCCAAGCAGCAGTTTTGTCAGACGCTCAAAGCCGAGTGGGTTGCTTCCGGCAAGTTTTTTGTCCGCGTATATTTCTTCTCTGCGCTGCATAAGCATGTCTATGTTGTCAAAGAACAGTTTAAGGTCGGCGCTGCGTTTTTCCGCTCGTTTTTTTTGGCATGCGCAGTACAGAGCGCAGCCTTCTTCCGCTGTTTTTTCAAATTCGCGGCGCGTGTATATTCTGTCAAGGTAAGCGTAGGGGCGGTCAAGGTCTTCTTCTTTCGCGCCTTCTGTTTCACTCCATATAAGCCAGTCGGTTTTTTCAAGTTCGCTCAGCATTTCAGCTGCTCCTTTCTGTCATCCTTGTGTTTTTTCCTCTGATTACTTTGTCGGCAAGTCCGTAGGCGACTGCCTGTTCTGCCGTGAGGAAGTAGTCCCTGTCTGTATCCGTTTCGATTTTTTCAAGCGGCTGCCCGCTGTTTTCGGCAAGAATTTTGTTCAGCATTGCTTTTGTTTTGAGTATTTCTTTCGCGCGGATTTCTATGTCGCTCGCCTGTCCCGCCGCTCCCCCAAGCGGCTGGTGTATCATTACGCGCGAAGCCGGCAGCACAAAGCGTTTTCCTTTTGCCCCCGCAGAGAGCAGGACTGCTCCCATGCTTGCCGCGCAGCCGATGCAGATTGTCGATACGTCAGGCTTTACGTAGTTCATTGTGTCGTATATTGCAAGTCCGGCGCTTACGCTTCCTCCCGGGCTGTTGACGTAGAGGCTGATTTCTTTTTCCGAGTCTTCGCTTTCAAGGAAGAGAAGCTGTGCGGTTACGGCGTTTGCAAGTTCGTCGTTTATTTCGCCGCCGACAAATATTATTCTGTCTTTAAGCAGTCTGCTGTATATGTCCATGGCGCGTTCCCCGCCGTTTGTTCTTTCTATTACCATAGGTATCATTTTTTCTTCCTCCGTTCGTTTGGTTGAATTTTCAGTTTTTCCGGGTTATGCCGCAAAGCCGATTGTTTTGCCGTTTTGTTTCTGCGTTTTTGTCGCCTCAAGCGCTTTACCCGCTTCGGCTATGTCTTCCGCCGTGAATGTTTTGTCTTTTTTATCGGGACTTCTCAGCGCCTGTTTTGTTTTCGCAAGCTCGTAGAGATTGCGCACCGTTCTGCCGTTGGCAAAGTTTTTGTCCGCGTTTGCAAGCTGGCGGCTGAAGAATGCAAGCGCTTCTTTTTCCGCTCCGCTGTCAAGCAGATAGCGGCTTTTTTTGCATATTCCGCGGAGTATTTCAAGCATTTCGTCCGCAGAGTAGTCAGGAAAGTCAACGTGGAAGAGTATGCGGCTTCTGAAGCCCGGGTTCATGTCAAGCATTTTGTCCATTTTTTCCGGATAGCCGGCAAGTATGCAGACAAAGTCGCGTCTGTGGTCTTCCATTGCTTTAAGCAGGGTGGCAACGGCTTCGTGTCCGTAGTCTATGTCGGAGTGCTCGTTTCCGTCGCAGAGTGCGTAGGCTTCGTCTATGAAGAGGACGCCGCCCATTGCTTTTTTGATGCGGTCTTTTGTTTTAAGCGCAGTCTGCCCGACGTAGCCCGCTACAAGGCTGCTTCTGTCTCCTTCGATGAACTTGTCGGGATGTCTGAGGATTCCGAGTTCGCCGAGGATGCGTCCGATTATGCGCGCAACGGTTGTTTTGCCTGTGCCGGGATTTCCCTTGAATACCATATGAAGCGAGAGGTCGGGGTCGTCTTCCATTTTTTTGACGCAGGCTGCTATTTCGCGCACGGTCTTTTTTACCCCTTCAAGCCCGATGAGGCTGTCAAGTTCTTCCAATGCCGAAATTTTGCGTTTTTTGTGTTTCGGCTCTGCAGTATTTAAGTCTTCCGGACGGAGTACGTAGTCGCAGCCGTTTTTGCCAAGCCTTCTGATGACTGCGCCCGGGATTTTTTCAAGCACATCGCTTATGCTGCCGTCAAGCAGACTGCTTTCGATAAAACTTTCATCAGCCGTGAAACCGTAGCTTTCCGCTTCTTCTTTGACAATTTCAAATTTTTCTTCCGTTGTGCTTTCTTCAAGGCGTACAACGTAGGGAAAAATTGTTTCAAAACATGAAACTTTGTCGCATATTCTGCTGTATTCTTCCGGTCTCATTGTCGTTATGTAAATCGTTTTTCTTCCGAGAAGTTTCCAGAGGTCTCCAGCGTCCGCGGAATTGAAGAAATGTCTTCTGTGTTCCTCAATGTCATAATCGTCTTCTATCCTGTATATGAAGGCGGTGTTTCTGCCTGTTTTGACAGCGTCGTCAATATCGCCTGTAACGTAGTGAAAATCTTTTACCACTCCTTTTGCGACAAGATAGTTTTTAAGCAGTTTGATGTATTTTTCCGCATCGCGGGTATTTTCGCAGACAAATACTGTTCCGCAGCTGAGGCTTCCTTTTCTGCTCTGCCTGAGGCAGTTATTCATGCGCTCGACCATCCCCGCAAATTCCGCGCAGCCGCATTTTTTGATTTTGGACATTGCGCTGCGTTCGCTTTCAAGCGATACTATTACTTCCCAGCTGTCTTTTTCCGAGTAGCTGATGCCTCTTTTTCTGAAGAGGGAACGCAGCGTTTCTGCTGCTTCGGGATAGCATTTTTTAAGGTCGGCTGCGCTTATTTTTTTAATTTTGTTTCTGTCTGCGCCGAGTTCTGTTTCCAATATGCTTCTGACAAGTCTTTTTTCATCACATTTGTCGCTGTTCCACGGAAACGCGGCTAAGGTTATTGTTTTGTTTTTTTTGTCGGAGGCAATCTGGTAAAGTCCCGCAGGGCTGTAGCTGTGCCGCGCTGAATGGTCTTCAAGGTATTCGCGAATCTGTTCCGCACGTATGCTTTCTTCTTCCTCGCCGTGGCAGGAAACCTCAAAGCAGTAGAATGTTGTGTCGTTAAACATAGAATAAGACTCCTTTCAGTTTGTGTTTGATATTTTTTTGTATGCCGGATCTTTACTGGTTTTCTGTTTCGTCATAGCCTGTCGCGCTGTTTTCCGCCGAAAAAACGCAGAAAACAGCGCCGACAAAGAGAGAGGATGTGCCAAGGTGAAAAAAAGCGGTTCAATATAATTATTTTAAGTACACAGGAGACCTGCAATGCTGCGTATTCAGCGTTCTGCCGTACGCGGCAGCGCATGAATGAGACTATTGTTTTTGTATATTTGCGATATTGTCGCAGAAGTTTTTCAATTCCTTGGATTTTTTGTCCGCTGCTTCGCTGAGCGCTTTAAGTTCTCCGCGCAGTCTGCGGTATTCTTCGGCTGTCTCGTCCTGCCGTACGCGGCCGGCGTCAGGTATGAAGATACAGCTTTTGAGTGCATCTATACTGAGAAGGTTAAGATGTCCGTTGCCGAAAAGGTTCATCATCTGTTTCTGTCCCTCATCGCTTTCAAGATATGCCTTGACAAACCATACGTTCACGTCGTCCGTAAAGCGCAGGACAAAGAGATTGCTGCTCGGGATTACCGCGTCGCCTTTTTGGAAGGGTTTGTCAGCGCCGAATTCCGCCGCGGCAAAACGGAAATTGGGATTTCCGATACGCGAAACAAGGAGGTCTCCTTCACGCAGCAGATTCGCCGCAAGGTCGGGTATTCCAAGTTCCGCGCTTTTTTCGGGCAGACTTTCAAGACATTGGATTCTGCCGCTTATTCCGCCATCTGAAAGATTTGAAAGCTCAAGGTATTTTATCTGCGTTTCTTTTTCAGTAAAATATTTTTCAAGCGATTTTCCGCTGAAAAGTCTTGTCCGAAAAGCGGTTTGCAGACAGCTGCCAAGCTTTTTTCCGCTTTGCGGATAGAACACGGGAGCCGTTTGCAAGCGGACACCTTCGCACTGTTTTGCAGAATTTACTGCAAGCAGTTCACCGATGCCCTTGCTTATGCTTTTAGCGCAGCCAAAAGTCCCGTCCTGTCCGAAAGCTGAAGCGATATCGTCAATCTGCTGTTCGTTAAGCCGTAAAGCACAGTCTTCCGGAAGTTCTGCGCGTACAAAACGCACAGAGGATTTTGCTTTGCCGAGAACCACTATCGCAGTTTTTACGGACGTATTTGCATAGAACCGGCAGCCTGTTATTTCTATAACCGCCTCAATTTTGCCGTTTTCTATGAGGTTTTTTCTTGCGGCATCATCTGAGCCGCTTCTGATAAGCGCCGATGCCGGCATTACAAGCGCTGCCCTGCCCCCGAAATCAAGCAGCTCGGCTGCATAGCCTGCGTAGAACCAGTCCGCGCAGCGAAGGGCAGAAAATTCTTTGTTGTACGCCGCAAAAGCTTTGGCTTTTGAATAACGCTCAGGAATTTCGCCGAGCCTTGCGGCAAACGGATAATTAACAAACAGCCGCTTGTATTTTCCTTCATTTTCAAGAACTTTATTCCTGTTGAAATGTTCAGTGTTTATTCCGAGCAGTTCTGCCCTGATAAGCGCGACATAATAATCGTCTTCGTTTTCGGATATACCGTAGGATATTTCGTTTCCATAGACTGAATAACAGTCTCTTATAAAGCCGCCGCATCCGGCAGAAAGATTTACAACCATGCCGCCTTTTTCCGGCGCGAGCAGTTTTGCGATAACCCTGTTGACACATTGCTGCGCTGAATTTTTTATCTCCGCTCTGTGCGCGTCTGTCTGATGAAAGAGCAGGCACGATTTAAGCAGTTTTTCGCTTCCTCCGAGAAACTGTTCCGCCCCGTTCAGCAGTTCAAAAACAAAAGCGTTTGACTTGAGAAGCGGGAACAGTTTATGCTGTTCATCAATATTGAAGGCGGCGGTAAAAGCCTCAAAGGTATTGAGTTTGTCCGGCTGCTCTGCCGCCGCCGTTAGAAGGGCTGAGTAAAGCAGGCTGCAGAAAGCTGGCTGACTGCCGCGCACCTGAGGAAATCTGCGCTCTGTATTTCTTGCAAACACACAGCCTTCTGTTTCATACATGGCTTCAAGTACGGCGAGTTCCTCTCTTGTCATTGCTTTCTGTCTCCTTTCTTCATTGTGGGAATATTATACCACACATTTTGAAATATGTCAAGTGGTTTTTTATTACCACATTTATTTACTG
>JAUNNW010000088.1 GCA_030531285.1 Synergistaceae bacterium
TCTCTTTCCGAAAAAAACGGCAGCGTAATACTCAGACTTTAAACCTCCTCTTTTCCGCTGCAGGGTGCGTTGTGTCCTGCCATGTGAACGTGAAAAGGAGGAGTATCCATGCGCGTGCTTCACGCAGGTTTGGACGTAGGCTCCACAACTGTTAAAGCCGTTGTTCTCAATGATGACAACAAACCGCTTTTCAGCCGTTACGCCAGACATTTTTCAGACATAAAAACTACTGTAAAACAACTCACGGCAGAGCTTGCACGGGAATTTCCCGACTGTATGTTCACTCTCTGCACGACAGGTTCAGGCGCTCTTGACCTGAGCGAAGGAATGGGCGCTGCCTTTGTGCAGGAACAGATTGCATGCTCATGCAGCATAAAAACCTTTCTCAAAAACGTTGACACAAGCATTGAACTCGGCGGTGAAGACGCCAAGCTCACCTTTTTTGACGCTTCCGGAGCAGATCAGCGCATGAACGAAACCTGCGCAGGCGGCACCGGAGCTTTTCTTGACCAAATGGCTGCGCTGCTCGGCGTTGAGCTTGAGGAATTTAACAGACTTGCCGCAGACAGCGCCACAATTTATCCGATAGCCTCGCGTTGCGGGGTTTTCGCGAAAACGGACGTGCAGGCGCTGATGAACGATGGCGCTTCGCGTTCTGACACTGCGGCATCTGTTTTTCAGGCGATAGTAAACCAGACGATAAGCGGTCTGGCGTGCGGCCGGAGAATTTGCGGACGGACGGCGTTTTTGGGAGGCCCCCTGTATTTTCTTCCCGAACTCAGAAAGCGTTTTGCCGAGACGCTGAAGCTGTCCGAAGATCAGTGCATAGTGCCTGATAATCCGCATCTCTTCGTAGCGGCGGGGGCTGCCCTTGTTTCAAAAAAGGAACAGCCCCTGCCCGCCGCTGAAATTCTGTCGCGCGCCGAAAAATATTTCCTGTCGCGAAGCGGAGATAAAACAGCCTCGCTGCCGCCGCTTTTTGAAAACGATGCAGAGTACGAAAAATTTATCGAGAGACATTCGCGCGGACGCGTAAACCGTGCAGAGCTTTCGCACTATTCCGGACGCTGTTATTTCGGAATAGACGCAGGTTCCACGACCGTAAAAGCTGTGCTCATCGGAGAAAACGGCGAACTTCTCTTTTCCCGCTACGTTTTTGGCGCGGGAAAACCTGTTGCCTCCGTGTGTGCGATTCTTTCAGAACTTTACGCAGCGCTGCCTAAAACAGCGCAGATTGCATACAGCGCGGTCACCGGCTATGGCGAAAATCTGATACGTGCAGCCTTCGGAGCTGACACCGGCGAAGTTGAAACTGTTGCCCACAGCCGTGCGGCGTGCGAATTTCTGCCCGGCGTTGATTTTCTTATCGACATAGGCGGGCAGGACATGAAGTGCCTCACCATAAAAGACGGAGCGATAGACAAAGTATTTCTCAACGAAGCCTGTTCTTCAGGTTGCGGCTCGTTTCTGCAGAACTTTGCGGAATCGCTGAAAATGAACGCGGAGGAATTTGCAGAGGAAGCGCTGAAATCAAAAGCTCCCGTTGATTTGGGTTCCCGCTGCACCGTATTCATGAATTCGCGCGTCCGTCAGGCGCAGAAAGACGGCGCCGATGTGTGTGACATATCGGCGGGGCTTGTCTATTCAATAGTCAAAAACGCGCTGTACAAGGTGCTGAAAATCAGAAGCAGCGACGAATTAGGCAAAAAAATCGTTGTGCAGGGCGGAACTTTCAAAAACAACGCACTGCTCCGCGCCTTTGAACTGCTTTCGGGGCGCGAAGCCGTGCGCCCTGACATTCCCGAGCTTATGGGCGCATACGGCGCCGCACTGCTTGCAAAAGACCGCTGCGGAAACAACAAAAGCAGCCTTATAGGCAGAGAGGCTTTGGAAAAATTTTCCGCAGCGGCGCACACCTTTAGATGCGGAGGCTGCGGAAACAACTGTCTGCTCACGCGCACGGAATTCAGCGACGGAAGGCGGTTTGTCAGCGGAAACCGCTGCTCGGCAGGCGCGGGCGAAACGAAGAAAAAACGGCTGCCGCCGAACGTGTACGAACAGAAACACGCCAGGCTCTTTGGCTGTTACAAGCCGCTTGACGAAGAAAAGGCGGAGCATGGCAGAATAGGCATACCTCGCGTGCTCAACATATATGAAGATTATCCTTTTTGGTTCACATTCTTCACGGAGCTTGGTTTTCGTGTGGAGCTCTCCCCCGAACGGCCGGACAAAAATCTGGGGATAGACACGATACCGTCTCAGACTGTCTGCTATCCGGCGAAGCTCGTGCACTGCCACATATCTGAATTGCTTGCGCGCGGCATAAAACGTATCTTCTATCCGATACTTATGACGGAGAAAAAAGAATTCAAAGACGCAGACAAAAACTTCAACTGTCCCGTCGTAATAGGCTGTCCTGACGTTGCGTACCTTAATATAGACGGGCTGCGCGAAGAAGGCGTCAGCTTCATGCACCCGGCAGTGAATATTGAAAGCCGCGAACAGCTGCTTGAAACAATGTGCGAGTGCCTTGAAGAATTTGAAATCACGCGCAGACAGATAACGCAGGCGGCAGACCTTGCTATGCTTGAACAGAGAAAATTCAGGGAAGATGTTGCGCGTTTCGGCAGGGAAGCGGCAGATTACATGGCGGAACATGACACAGCCGGCATAATTCTTGCAGGGCACCCGTATCACCTTGACCCTGAAATCAACCACGGCATACCGCGGCTTATAAACGAATACGGAGTAACGGTCTTTACCGAAGACTCTGTAACAGAGCTCGGAAAGCTTGGCGAAGCGGGTGAAGGGGTGATAGACCAGTGGGTATTTCACTCGCGGCTGTACAGGGCGGCAATGGCGGTTGTGCAGGACAAACGTTTCAAAAAAGCTGAGCTTGTGCAGATAGATTCTTTTGGCTGCGGACTGGACGCCATAAGCTCCGGGCAGACACAGGAACTGCTTGAAAAACACGGCAGACTCTACACTCTGCTCAAGGTTGACGAAGGAAACAACAACGGTGCAGTCAGAATACGCATACGCTCGCTACTTGCGGCGATAAACGCCGGCAGACGCCCATCGGCAAAATCAAACAACAGTGCGGAGGCAGAGTGCCGGACAGAACACGAAAAACACAGAAAACAGAGAACGCTGCTCTGCCCGCCGATGTCCGAACATCAGTTCCAGTTTCTTGAGGCAGCATTTGACGCAGGCGGCATAAAACTCAAGGTGCTTCCGCAGGGAGGCCGGCAAGCAGCAGAAACCGGACTGCGCTATATAAACAACGATATGTGCTACCCGGCGGCGATAGTTGTGGGACAATTCATAACCGCAATGCAAAGCGGCGAATATGACCCTGAAACAACAGACTGTCTCTACGCGCAGACAGGCGGAATCTGCCGTGCAAGCAACTACGTAAAGCTTCTGCGCCATGCACTTGATGCGGCAGGCTACCCGCAGGTGCGCGTCGTTGCGCTCAACGCGCAGGAAGGCAGCGGTGTGCAGGGCTTGAAATTATCCCGAAAAATCCTTTGGCGCGTACTGCTCTCCGTACTCTACGGCGACCTTATGATGAGGCTTTTGCTTCGCACACGCCCCTATGAAATATGCAAAGGAGATGCGGAAAGACTGTACGCGCGCTGGAAACGGCGCGTAAACGAAAACGTTCACAAAGGAAACTGGCGGCTCTTCAAAAAAGAGATCAGGGAAATGGTAAAAGAATTTTCCGCGCTGCCCGTGGCGGATGTCAACAAAACGCGCGTAGGCATTGTCGGCGAAATACTTGTCAAATACCACGCAGGAGCGAACGACAACCTTGTTGCGGCAATAGAAAAAGAAGGCGGAGAAGCATACGTGCCTGACCTCATCAACTTTGCCTTCTACTGCCTCATGGACTCCATATACAAGGGAAAGAAACTTGGAGGAAACTGGCTGCCGGCAATACGAAGCTGGTTTGGCATAAAACTGCTCAACATCCTCCGTACTCCCGTAAAAAAAGCTCTTAAAGGTACACGCTTTGGAGAAATATACGACATTCATGAGCTTGCGGAAAAATCAGACGGCATAGTCTCCTTCAGCAACCAGGCAGGAGAAGGCTGGCTGCTCACAGCGGAAATGGCTGTAATGCTTGAAAACGGGGTAAGGAATATACTCTGCATACAGCCTTTTGCCTGTCTGCCCGATCACATAACCGGCAAAGGAGTAATCAAAGAACTGAAACGGCTCTATGAAAACGCAAACATACTGGCGCTCGACTTTGACGCAAGCGTCAGCGACGCAAACAGGCTGAACAGGCTTAAACTGCTTATGGCAAGCTCGTCTGCGGAATGATTTTAAATTTTTAACACTGAAACATTCCTGCTTTTAATCTGCTGTCTGGGTACATGAGATATTTTTTGACCTCTGTGCCGCAAACATATATAATAGTGCGGTCGGCGGCTGCTTTTGGTGCAGAACATATTTCTGCAGTCCGCCGCGGATTGCGGACATTAAAGGAGAATATATATGGGTCTTGTTAAATCGTTTATTAAAAAAATAGGGCTTGATCCGAACGACAGGCTGATAGCAAGATACGAGAAAACTGTCGAAATTATTGATTCCTGCGAGCCTGAAATTCAGAAGCTTTCAGACGAAGAGCTTGCGCAGTCCGCGCTGTTTTTCCGCGGCAGACTTGAGCAGGGAGAAACGCTGGAAGACATTCTGCCTGAGGTTTTTGCGCGCGTGCGCGAGGTTTCCGTCCGCACTCTTGGTCTGAGACATTTTTCAGAGCAGCTGATGGGCGCTATGGCACTGAACGAGGGCAGAATAGCAGAGATGAAGACAGGCGAGGGAAAGACGCTTGTCGCAACTCTCGCGGTTGTTCTCAATGCCATGACCGGCAAGGGTGTTCACGTCATTACCGTCAACGATTATCTTGCAGGACGCGATGCGGAGTGGATGAGCCCGATTTACAAAGGCATGGGGCTTACGGTAGGCGTAATTACCCCGCAGATGGAGGAAGATGAGCGTTTTGCGGCTTACCGCTGCGATATAACCTACGGAACAAACAGCGAGTTTGGCTTTGACTATCTGCGCGACAATATGGCTGTTGCTGTTTCGCAGCAGGTTCAGCGCGGGCATGAATTCTGCATCGTTGACGAGGTTGACTCTATTCTCATCGACGAAGCGCGTACACCTCTTATCATTTCAGGTCCTTCCGAGGACGATACAGAGCCTTACCGCATTGCCGATGCAGTTGCGAAGCAGCTGTCCGTGAACACTGATTTTGAAATTGACGAGAAAGAACGCAATCTTGCGCTTACGGAAGCCGGTATTGCAAGAGCTGAACAGCTGCTTGACATGCCGCAGCTTTTTACCGATTACGCGAATTCGGCGATGGCTCACAAAATCACTCAGGCGCTGAAAGCACATCACCTGTTCAAGCGCGATATTCATTACGTTGTCAAAGACGGCGAAATTATCATAGTTGACGAGTTCACGGGGCGCCTTATGGAAGGACGCCGCTATTCAGACGGTCTGCATCAGGCTATTGAAGCCAAGGAGCGTGTGCGGGTTGGCAGGGAGAGCCAGACGCTTGCCACCATTACGCTGCAAAATTATTTCCGCATGTACAGAAAGCTCGGAGGCATGACGGGTACCGCGCTTACGGAAGAAGAAGAATTCAAGGAAATTTACAATCTGCCTGTCGCGGTTATCCCAACGCACAAACCAATGATACGCACGGACAACAACGACGCAATTTACCGCACGGAGCTTGAAAAGTACAATGCTGCGGTTGATGAGGCGTGCGAAGCCCATGCCAAAGGTCAGCCTGTTCTTTTGGGCACTACATCGATAGAACATTCGGAACAGGTCAGCAAACTGCTCCGCGCAAGAAAAGTACCGCACAATGTACTGAATGCCAAGGTACATGACAAGGAAGCGCTTATTGTTGCACAGGCTGGGCGTTTTGGGGCAGTTACGGTTGCGACGAATATGGCAGGGCGCGGAACAGACATCGTTTTGGGCGGCAATGCGGAATTCCTTGCGAAAGAGGAATTTGCGAAACGCGGGCTGACACTGCCTGAAAATGCTGCCGAATATGAAGAAATACTTGCCGAAGTTAAGAAAA
>JAUNNW010000003.1 GCA_030531285.1 Synergistaceae bacterium
AGAAGTAATCCGAAGTGCAACAAAAAGTAACAAAAAGCAACAAAACAGAGGCAGACTGCCGAAATGTACATTTCGGCAATCCAGCCTGCTGTTGACTGTACCAAAAAACAGATTCTGGTGTCACACCCAAGTCTAAATCACTACTACCAACAAAAACAGCCAAATTAGCTTAGTTGATGCAACAAGAAAATTTATTCTGTTACTATCTATTGTGTTTTGTGTTCTTTTGGGTCGGTTTTGCAATGCTATTCTTGCTATTGTTTTTAACTGTATCAATAACTTTTCCTGTTGCCGTTGCAATTTTATTTTCAACTTTTATACTCTCAACTTTAGCAAATGTATCAGGGGCAAGACAAGCACATAAACTGCCAATGACAACAAGAATAGCGATGAAACGAGTCAGCAAAGTACATAACCACCAAAAACCTTTTTTAATACCGTAACGAGACTCTCCGGTACTAACAAGATATTTCATCACATACGCAGATGACCTTTTATACTCTTTTCTGCCATCGAATATCTCGCTTAATGTTCCTAAACATAATAGCACCATAATACAAACAACACCTTTGCCGCCAAACCACTTTAGATGGCTCCAGCCAACATTCCTAATAAGATCTATTGCTGGAACAATACACAGAACAGGTGTTGCCCAACTCCAGCCATAAACATACTTATTGTAGGCATGTAGTTCACTACCAGCGAAATTACATGCAAGCAAACAATACATAACAAAGAAAGCGATACCTTTCCAACCCCACCATGCATATTTATTCCATGAGGCAGTTATGACGAGTAGGATAACTAATACGACAATATGCTTAAGCACATATGCAAAATTTACGACACTAGCGTGTTCTTTAAAAACCTCAAATTCAGTCAAGTCTGCAATTATCGTATTTTCCTGTTTTGATACATTCACTACAGTGGAAGTTTCAGATTCCACACACCTATCATCCTCGGTTTCATTGTCCACATCTTCTAAATCATCTTCGTAATATGCTGCATCCGCTGTTAAATACCCCAAAGTACGATTAAAACTGTTGCGTTCTCTATGCACATAGATTGCAGAACATACACCTATTAAGAACAGAACCAAGATGATTGGTTTCCCGCATGCCCATGTCAATGCATTCCATCCAGTCGAATACAGAACGTCTATTATCGGTATAAAACACAATAGTGGCGTAATTCCACTATGACATTGGGCATATTTTATATCTGAGTCAAACTCATTAACCTTAGTTGAACAGACATTCAATAATAAGAAAACAGCAAAAAATGCAATACCTTTATAGCCCACCCATGCAAACTTTCCCCAATTAAGCACAATCATAGCTAAAATTATAAAACTCGCTATATATGAACACACATACCACTTGTTTATAGGTCTTGCAATTTTTTTAAAGATTTTTTTCTGTTGTTCAATAAACTTATCAATACGTTCAGAGTAAAGTACTTTTAACGGGGCAGGCAAACTAGGACTATCTAAATATTCCTGCATAGCAACATAATATTTTGGATTTGATGTAAATTGATTATAACGTTGCTCAGTTTCAGCGGTTTCCGCAAAACTTTCGATATATCGTGGATCTTTTAGACGTTCCGAAAGCATATCCCTATATTCCTGATCATAATCATACGTTTGTACTTTTTCCGCTTCAAGTTGCAATTGAGGTACTTTGTCAAGGTATGTTTCATAAGTAATTTGGGTATCATTGGAAAGATCCCCGTTCTTTGTCAACATCGGTGCTGCAATTAAAGCTTTAACAGCACCTGCTAATGCACGTGTTACTGCAATAAGTTCAAGGTCTTTGTCAGTTAGTTCTTCCCTTGGAACTGCAACTTCATTGTCACCAAATCTGTCACACAATACCTGGTCCAACAATTCAGTAGATGCTGAAAAATATTCATTCAGTTTTACAAGCAACTGACGAAACATCTCTGATTTTTTAGTTATAGAATCACACAGAATCTGTTTAGTTTCCATTTCTATAGCTTTCTTCTCAGCATCAGCATGTAAAACTTGAGCCTTTTCTAAATTTTCGTCAGCTTTTGTATCCGCTGAGAACGCAGTAAACAAGAATATAGGGGCTGCGATAGCTGCAAATGGTGTAGCTGACATAGCTGCAGTAACTGTAGTGCCCGCTAGCCCTAATCCAAGTGAAAATTCCCCTGCCAAAATTAGTTCACCAGCTATTGAAAGCGTACCCGCCATTATCGGCAAAGATCCAGATGCTGCCAATGCAATCAACGCACTTGAAGCGGCACTACCACCGCCAGAAGAAGTATTAGCATTATATACTTCTTTCATTTTCTGCATGTCTAATATATCTTCTGGTCGTATAACTAAATTTGTTAACTCATCATTTTCATTATAATCCAATTTTATATGTTTTACACGGTTATACGCTGACAAGAATAAATCCATTGATGTGTCCATGACAAGCTTCTTATCGCTACCCAAAGTTAATAGACCATCTTCTGCACAATGCTGTGCTTTTTCGAGTTTATTCTTCGCCGTATTAAAAATTTTATTTGCATCATCGCAAATCTTTTGTGCTTCCTTATTTTTGTCATTTGCACTCATGTGACCAGCAGCCCCAACTACACCCATCACTGCCGCTGCGCCCCAAACCAAAAATGGTAATGGCATACGATCATCCCCCTATTTGTTATAAAACATCAATAGCATCGTCTGCTAAATATGTCTTAAACTCTTGCATATTTCTGTATTTTACTGTACCTCCAAGTTTTTCTGCTATAGTATTTGCGCTGGTTATGACTCCTTCGGCATCTCCACTGCTAAAAGCACAATCAAGTCGCCCAATCGCCTCATTAAAACACTCTCGGCAGTCCTGGAAATAATACTCAGAGTACTTTATCAACTGATCACGGTTAATCTTCATCTGTTCTGCAATCTGATGATATTCTTCTATAAGCCGAAGTCTTTCTTGATGTTCCAACTCTTTGTTTCGTAAGACATCAATTAATGAATGAAACATATTGCTCGTAATTGCGGAACCAATCAACGCACCAATGGCAGCACCAACAGCAGGAATCGGTATTAAAGCTTGACCTACCATCATAGAATATCCTGCAGTTGCAATATTTAACCCTCTTTCGCCAAATCCCAAAACAAATTCTTGCGATGAAATTTCACCTTTACTCAAACGCTTAAACAAATCACCAAACTGCATAACACTAACAATTACTTTTGCCGGTACATTGGACTTCTGTAGCGACTGCAAGAATTTTGATGATGACGAAGACAAAGTGTGACCAATGACAGTAGCATTTCCTCCAACTAAATACGCTACACCAGCAGCTTTTGTCGTATCTTTAGCTGTATCAACGAGAGCATTTGCAGCATCTTTATCTCCATTCATTACAGCACGCATATTTTGAATAGCAGACATAGCAAACGTTAATTCACTAGCGTTACTCGCTGCCTTTATACCTGCCTCATGCCCAGTTTGAACAATGTTTTTAGCTGCTTTCAGATTTAGCTTTGTTTCGATGTTTGAATGTGCTTTTCTACCAGCCTCTATTGCCTTTTCTTTGCTTTCAGATGATATTTTGACCTTTGTCTTCTTTAAGTATTCATCATCTGTAACAAATTCCTCTTCCGTCCTTCCTCGTTTTGCGTTGTTATGAGATCTGCTGATAAGTTGCATATTATCTTCATCGTTTGCAACTCTTTTAAGATCATCCTGCGTCGTCCAAACATCTTTATTGTGCTCTTGGTGAATCTTATGCAATGGGGTCGTATGGTCGCTCTCTGCAAGATGTTCCTGCCATTTTGAGCCAAATCTTTGTTTTGCTTCTGCCTTTGTAAGTACTAATTCTTTATTGCTATATGGATCTTTGACCCTAACATTATTTTTAAACGCCCCAATTTTAACATCTCTCATTGCACTACTGTCCTCGTATGCTCTCCTATCATACACGGGCTGTTTAGCAAAATGGGCATTTGCTTGTTCAACAGACAGTTTAGCACTTTCCATGGATGAAACTGCAGTAGCAGAATCAACACTAATTTGATCCCGTTTTTTCTGTTCTTCTCCTACAGCAGCTTCTTTCTTTTTAGAAGACGTTAAAAGTGAAACAAGCCAGTCCATAACTCATTTCTGCCTTTATAGTACCAAAGAAATCATTTTACTTTGGATTTCAAGATATTTGTTGATACAATCTTCACATTCAGAAATAAAACTAATTGGGACATCAAACGCAACTGCAAGAGTTTCTAAAAACTCTCTTTCTTTTGTGTCAAAATTATTATCACACATCGCAAGCCCAACTAACTCAAGAATAAAAATCTTTCTTTCTTTAATACTCGAATTAGATTTAAATTCCTGTATTTTAATTTGGTTAAATTCTGCAATTTGTTGGCGATTATATGGAATATTCATTTCATTACAATAAAGAACTAGCATAGCTTCTTCGTCAGAACTAAAATCATTATCAATTGATGCTATATGCATGGCAAATGTAAGGAATTGTCGTTTTTGCGTTTCGTTTAGTTGTTGTAAAAACATAAGTACTACCCCCTATTTTTTTTTAGTGCACTACATATTGCATAATTCACTTTATAATATTCTTCTCGGGATAACTTACTAGAAAAAAATTTTTCGTAACACTCACCTACTCTACATAATAGCGGACGTCTATTATAAATAGAGCAAAGATTTCCATTTAGATACTTACAGATACCATCGCCTCTGTCCAAAAATTTATAAATTTCAGAGTTGTTTAGATTTCTGCAACATTCACCACATTGGCTACATTCAAATTCTATTTCCTTATTGGTATCCACAAAACCGTAACCTCCATAGCTACTAAATTAATTTTGTGTTTCGTAATTGCCACCCATATGTCCTGTAGTTTTCCTGACTTCCGTCTCGGCATTTCTGCCCTTGCAAGTATATTATAACCTATTTAGTTATTTACGCAATATTTTTCTGCAATACTAATTATAGAATTTTCATTTTAAAATTTTTGTTGAGGTGGACAGAGTATGGAACATAGGTTTGAGCAGGAATATAAGATGGTCGGCTTGAAGATTGCGTATTTTCGCAAGTTGCGCGGTTTCACTCAGGAGCAGCTTGCCGAGCGGCTTGGCGTCGCAACTTCGTATATCGGTCAGATTGAAGCCGCCGGTATGTACAAGCCTATTTCTCTTACCACTCTGTTCCGTATTTCACAGGCTCTTGATACGCCTCCCCACAGGTTTCTTGATTTCTGATTTTTTTGTCAGTTTTTCTTCGCCGTGCACAGCTCGTATTGTACGTCGCTTATTAAGTCGCCCTGACTTCGCAGCCACATTTCTATGCCTTTGCCGAATACTTCTGCTTGCACTACGCTGCGTTTTCCTTCCTGTTGCAGGATTTTTGCCGTTGGCAGTCTGTCAAGCACCGCGTCGATGTAGTCTCCGGTGTAGGTGAATCGCACTTTTTGCAGTTTTCCGCCGTACATAAATTGCACCCGTTTTCTGAATTCGCCTTCCTGAAAGCGGTCTTTGTAGGGCACTGAGTATTTTTCTTTGCTGATTTTAAGCGATAGTATACGGTCGATTCTGTATATGGTGGGAAAGGCGTCGTTTATGACGTCAAATGTTTCCTGCACCTTTTTGTCTTGTATAAATGCCGTGAGGTAAAAGTAGTATTCGGAGAACATTATGGCAGCAGGAAGCAGCCGGCGTTTGACGATTTTGCCGTCTTTTGGGCGCAGATATTTAATGTCCAGATAGCATTTGTCTTTCAACGCCTTTGCTATGTCCCACATTTTGCTCATAAATTCATCTCCGTGACGGGGTTCCGCGTAGTGGTAGATTTCGTTTTTGAGCATATCTTTTACCGTGGCGCGGTCTTTCGGATAGCAGGAGTCTATGATTTTGTCTATTATTTCCGCCATTGCGGTTTTTGACAGGGCGCGGGAGTCGAGCAGTATTTTTGCTATCGCAAGCGTTTCAGCGCCGTCAAAGTTGAGTTTTGTTTTGGATTGCAGGCGGAAGCCTTTTTCTCCGGCGTCGTACACAACGTCGAGATAGCCGTTGTTTTCCGCGTTGTTTGCGAGGTAGCCGCGTATTTCGTCTATGTCGCGCTGCACAGAGCGCGCGCTTACGCCGTAGCGTTCGGCTTCTGCCGCTTTGTTCACTGTTCCTCCTCCGCGCAACTTTGTGTAGATGTCAAGCACCCGCTCAAGCTTCTCAGTGGCTTCCATTTTCATTTCTATCACCTTCCGGAGTTTATTATACACGGGCAAGTGGACAAACGTGTGTCATTCCAAAAAGTTTTTTGCTGAATTTTGATAATTTTGCCTCAGTCTACGGCAATAAAAAAACGGCGAAGACCGCCGTTATTCGTTATCTTCTCTGCCGGGGAAATTTTTCAGCCGAACTTCGAGCACCCTGTGTTTTTGTACGTCAAGCACGTGAAAATCCCATGTTTTGTAACTTATGGTTTCGCCTGCGTTTGGGAAATTGCCGGAAAGTTCAAGCACCATGCCCGCAAGTGTGTCAACTTCGTCAAATTCGTCGCTGAACGGATAGTCAACAGTGTCGGACAAGTCTTCAAGATTAACCTGTCCTTGAGCAAGCCAGCAGTTTTCGCTTTCCTGCTGAATTTCAGGCGTTTCTCGGTCGTATTCGTCTTGTATGTCGCCGATTATTTCTTCTATAAGGTCTTCAAGCGTGATAATTCCCGCTGTCCCTCCGTATTCGTCGACAACGATTGCAATGTGTTTTTTTGATTTTTTCATCGTTTCAAGCGCTTCGTCCGTTTTCATCGTTTCAGGGACAAACATGGGCTTGCGCATGAGTTCCGCGATTGTTTTTTTCTGGCCTCCGGCAAGCAGCGTCAGCAGGTCTTTTGCGTAGAGCACTCCGCGTATTTCGTCTAAATCTTCGGCGTAGACGGGTATTCTTGAGTGTCCGGATTTCAGCGAAAGCCGCACCGCTTCTTCAATGCTGCTGGTGATTTCTATGGCTTTCACGTCAACGCGCGGCACCATAACTTCGGAAACTTTTGTTTCTTCAAAGTCTATTATGCTGTGTATCATTTCGCTTTCGTCTTCGTCAAGCACGCCGCTTTCGCTGCCTTCAGCGACTATGTGTTCAAGTTCTTCGCGCGATGCAAGCCCGTTGTATGAAGAGAGTTTCTTGCCGCTGATTTTTTCGACAAGCGACAACACCGACTGAATGACAAATATCATCGGCCAAAGCAGTACGCGCAGCTTCAGAAGTATCGGAAGGCTGCGCATGAGAACGCTGTCCTGCTCGGAAATTGCGATGTTTTTCGGCAGCACTTCGCAGAAAACAACGATTAAGGCAGTCATAACGAAGACCGACCACGCTGCTCCCACAGCTCCGAAAAGTTTTATGGCAAGAGCGGTCGCGACCGCCGAAGCAGCGATGTTGACAAGATTGTTGCCTATGAGGGTTATGTTAATGGCGTTTGAAATGTTTTCGCTGAGCCAAACAAGCCCTTTTCTTCTCTCGGGATATTCGTCCGCAAGAGCAAGAAGCTTTCCTTTTGTTGAGGCTGTGATTGAGGTTTCCGCCGCGCTGAAAAAGTTTGAAAGCGCAAGCATAAGTAACAGTAAAAGCAAACTGGCTGACAAGTCCGTATCCACTAAAATTCAACTCCTGTTTATTGGCGCTTGGTGATATTATTATAACCTATTTTCAAAAACACGCACCACTCTGTCCAAGATTCCGTTCATGTAAGCAAGGGCAACGCCGTAGTTTGTGATTGGAACGTTTTGTTCTGCCGCTTCAATCAAGCGCGACATAAGCTGTTTTCTTGTGAACATACAGCCCCCGCAGTGAATTATCAAGGCATACGGCGATAAATCTTTCGGAAAATCCGCGCCTGCGGCAATATCCACAGTCAGCCCTTCGCCTGCAATCTGTTTCAGTCTGCGCGGTATTTTCACGCGTCCTATGTCTTCGTTTATCGGCGCATGGGTGCAGGCTTCCGCAATAAGCACTTTGTCTGCCGCTTTAAGGCTGCCGATTTTCCTTGCACCGGATATAAACTGAGAAAGTTCGCCTTTTGCGCGCGCCATTATTATTGAAAATGACGTAAGCGGCGTTTCCTGCGGCAGAATTTTCGCGACTTTTGCAAACACTTGCGAGTCCGTTATTGCAAGTGCAGGCGGTTGTTTCAGCGATGCAAGCACGGTCGGCAGTTCTTCCGGCGTGCAGATATAAGCAGAGCCGCGATTGTCAAGAATATCGCGTATTACCTGCACCTGAGGAAGGATAAGCCTGCCTTTCGGCGCCTGTTTGTCCTGCGGCGCTATAAGAACAACTGTGTCTCCCTGCTTGAACAGGTCGCCGCACAAAACAGGCTTTTCAAAATCCAAAGGCGCCGCTGCAACTATTGCCGACAGCAGCTCTGCGCGGCAGGCTTTGTCGTTTGCGTTTGCCGCGACAAATTTTATTTCAAGTTCCGCGGAAAGCTTTTCAAGAACCGTTTGCAGTTCTCCGCCTGACAGCAGGTCTTTTTTGTTAAGCACACCCAAAATGGGTGTGTTCGCAGCGCTGAGTTTTTCGCGCCATTCGCGTTCAAAACTTAAATCTCCGCAGGCGTCCGCGGCGGCAACGAGCAGCGCAAGGTCTGCTCTGTTCAGCATTTCTTCCGTTTTTTCAACACGGAGTCTGCCAAGTTCGCCTTCATCGTCAAAACCGGCGGTATCCAAAATTTCAACAGGCCCCAGCGGCAAAAGTTCCATACTTTTGCAAACTGGGTCTGTGGTTGTGCCTGCTTTGTCTGAAACAAGCGCGGCATTCTGTCCGGTGATTAGATTTGCAAGGCTTGATTTGCCGGCGTTTCTTTTGCCGAAAATGCCTATGTGAAGTCTGTTTGCCCGCGGCGTTGAGTTCAAACCGCTCATTTTCCGCGCACCTTTAACAGTCCTGACGCTTTGTCTTTTTCGTCCATTTTTTTGTAAAATTCGCTGATTTTGGCAAGTATCAGCGCGATTTTTTCCCTGTCGTCAAGCTCTGCCGGCAAATCCTCCATAAAAATAGGTTTTCCAAATTCCACGTAGACTTTGCGCGGACGAGGCAAAGTCATATCAGGCGCCATAGCGCCAAAAGTTCCTCCGCACCAGGTAGGAACTATGGGCGCATTGGTTTTCAAAGCCATAATCCCAACGCCGCCTTCCAAAGGCGAAAGTTCGCCGTCAAGCGTGCGGTGTCCTTCAGGGCAGATAAATACTGAGCGTCCTTCTTTGAGAAATCCCATCACCATACGAAGCAGCGCGGCTGACGAGTTTTTGTTCTGCTGGGAAACCGGCACAGCGCCCATAGCGCGGATAAAACTGCCGAAAACAGGCACGGTGAACAGCTTTTCCCATGCCACAAAGCGGATTTTGCGCGGAATGACCGCAAGTCCCACCAAGGGAGGGTCAAGATAGCTTGCGTGATTTGAAGCAAAAATACATGGACGTCCCTTTGGTATGTTTTCAGCCCCGCGACGCGTATAGCGGTGGTAAATTCCAAAATAAAGAAGAAGAATAAAGCCTATTACCCAGTACATATTTATAACACCTCAAGTTTGGATTGCAGTTATGCAAAACGGCATGTCCTGCCGGATTTTGGTTTAATGCGGCACGTATTTTCTGCCAAGCGCGCCTTCCTTTGGCAGATATTTCAGCGGATCCAGCAGCTTTTTGTTTTCTCCGCGCAGTTCAAAATGCAGATGATTGCTTGTTGCCAGCCCCGTTCTGCCCACTGCGGCGATTTTTTGCCCGCGCTTTACAGTCTGCCCCTCGTACAAATAAATTGCCGAACAGTGAGAATAAAGCGACCGTAAATTTTTGCTGTCGTGGCGAATAATCGCCATCTTGCCGTAACCTCTGTATGCCTTAGCGTTAATCATTACACGTTCAACGACTCCGTCTGCAACCGCATAAACGGGGTCGCCGGCGCAAGCCATCATGTCAACTCCTCTGTGCCCCCTGCGAACGCCGCGTGAGACGTAACCGTATTTTACCGGCCACACAAACTTGTCTGCGGCAAGTTCAGGCACATCTCCGGACATATCAGGATTTTCTTCAAGCCTCTTGGTTTCCGCCGCGATTTTCTTTTTCGTTTCTTCACTTTCGTGCGAGCTTGTATAGCAGGCGCGCGAACGGCGTTTCTTTTTGCCGCCGTGTTTTTTGGTTTCGGACTTGCTCTGTTTTTTTGCATAATCCCGTGCGCTGCTTTTGTCTGATGAAGAACTGCCAAACTTGCCCGAAGTCTCCTTTGTCTCGGAAGGCAGAGCAAAAATCAGGACAAGCAAAAGCGCCGCAAGAAATTTAAAACGTTTTGTTTTTGAAAACATCAGTCTTCCGGCTCCTGAAATTTTGCCGCAATTTCTGCCATTTCCGACATAAGCCTGTCCTTGACAACTCCGTTCACACAGCGAATAGAATGGTCTGCATACGGCAGCTGGCAAAACAGTTTTCTGCCTCTGTCTGTTTTGATGCTGTCGTACAGTTTCTCGCACGCTTTTCTCGGAAAAATTTCATCTTTCTGTCCGCGAAAAGCAATAAAACTATCCGTTCTGACCTTTTTCATCACGTCAAAATCTGCGTCCTGCTTCAAAGTATTCAGTATGGGCAGTTCAAACATATATTCAGCCTTTTTTTTGGGGTACAGACCTGTTCCCGCAACAATAAGGCGCTTGACGTTTATGTCAGGTTCAGCCGCACAGCAGCAGGCGGAAATTCCCCCAAGCGAAAATCCCCACAGCCAAAGCGGCTGTCCCTTTGTACGGCGTATTACTTCACGAACCATTTTCATTGCGTCTGAAAGTTCCTGCGCGTAGGCTTTGCCTGCAAACGCAAGTCTCACCCATTCGCCCTGATCTTCAAAATCATCGCGGTTGTGAATGTTTCTTGAGGTTTCCGTAAGCCAGCAGGTAAAGCCTCTCTTGCACATTTCACCGGCAAGCACGCGGAATTTGTTCGCGCTGCCGAGATTTGCGCTGCTGAACACTCCGTGAAGGAACACAACCTGTATGCCGTTTGCTTTCGCGGGAACGGCTTTTTCAATACGCAGTTCCCTGTCGCCAAAGCTTCCCGTGAGCTTTATGAGCTCTGTTTCTTTGAATACAGCCATCACTCAGCTGAAATAAATTTGTAGCCGAGTTCGTTGATTACGGCTTCAAATTTTCCGTTTTCAATTTCTTTTGAAAGTTCAACGACCGCCGTTCCCTTTTCGTGCGAAACAACAGCCTGTTTCACTCCGTCAAGCTGTTCAAGAGCCTGTTTGATTCTCGCCTCGCAGTGCGGGCACATAATGCCTTCGGCATGTATTGTTTTGGTCATGAGGAAATCCTCCCTTTTATCGCTCCGTTTAATTATAACCGATTTTGCGCCGTTTATCTTTACAAAGTTCAGCCGCAGCGCATTTGCAACAACGCAGAAACTTGAAAGCGACATAGCAGCGGCACAAAAAGTTGGGCTGAGTTTCAATCCGAAAGGAGAAAAAACGCCTGCCGCAAGCGGAATCCCCAGCGCATTGTAGAAAAACGCCCAAAAAAGATTCTGCTTTATATTGCGCAGCACGGCGCGGCTGAGCTTCACCGCCGACACAAGCGAGGAAAGACTGTCGCGCAACAGCACAACATCTGCGGAGTCTATTGCGACATCGGTTCCTTTTCCTATCGCGATTCCTATATCCGCAGCTTTGAGCGAGGGTGCGTCGTTTATTCCGTCTCCTGCCATAGCTGTTAAGCCCTGCGTTTTCAGTTTGCTGACAATTTTTTCCTTGTCCTGCGGAAGAAGCCCCGCGTAAAACTCGTCTATCCCGCATATCTGCGCGGCAGTTTTCACCGCCCGTTCGTTATCGCCTGAAAGAAGCACTGCGCGTATGCCGAGTTGTTTCAGCTCTGCAACAGCGCTTTGCGCGTCGGCTTTCAGCGTGTCAGAAACGGCAGACAATCCGAGAATTTTCTTTTCGTCCGCAATAAGAACTACGGTCTTGCCTTCACTTTCCAGCCGCTGAACATCGCGCGCAACTTCGCCGCCTGTTTCAACTTTTGAAGCAACAAACGAGGGTTTTCCGGCGTACAGCATACCATGTGCAGAGAGAGCAAATATCCCGTTTCCGGGCAGTTCTTCATAATTTTCAACAGGAAGGCTTTCTGCGTTTTGTTCTTTCAGACGCGCTGAGACAGCCGCGGCGACAGGGTGCGAGCTTCTGCTTTCAAGCGCGTACGCGGCTGCTTCAAAATCCGCAGAGTACGAAACAACGTCTGAAACTGTCATTTCACCGCTCGTAAGCGTGCCTGTCTTGTCCAAAGCCATAATTGAAATTTTGCCGGTCTGCTCAAGCGAAGCGGCAGTCTTAAAAAGTATTCCGTTTTTCGCGCCTGCTCCGCTTCCGACCATTATTGCAACCGGTGTTGCAAGCCCCAAAGCGCAGGGGCAGGAGATAACAAGCACGGAAATTCCGCGCGACAGGGCAAAGATAAAATCCTTTCCGGCAAGCAGCCAGCCGCACAGCGTCGCAAGCGCAATGCCTATTACCGAAGGAACGAAAACAGCCGCAACCCTGTCTGCAATTTTGGCAGCAGGCGCTTTTTGCGCAGCAGCGTCAAAAACAAGCTTTATTATTTTTGAAAGCATCGTATCTTCGCCTACACTCAGCGCCTTTACTCTCACAAAGCCGGACAAATTCAGCGTTGCTGTGAACAGTTTGTCGCCCTCTGCCTTATCGACAGGCAGACTTTCGCCTGTCAGCGCGCTTTCGTCAACGGAGGCTCTGCCTGAAACGACAATGCCGTCTGCGGGAAACTTCTCGCCCGCACGCACAACAAATTCATCGCCTGCCGCAATTTCAGCGGCCGGAACACGCATTTCTTTTCCGTCTCTGACAACGGTTGCAAAATCGGGCGCAAGCTTCGCAAGCCCTTTCAGCGCGTCAGTCGTTCTGCCTTTTGAATGCGCTTCAAGCGTTTTGCCAACCGTAATAAGCGTCAAAATCATTGCGGCAGAGTCAAAATACAAATGCCCTTCTCCTTTAGCCAGCACGGCACAGGAATAGATAAACGAAGCCGCGGAGCCAAGAGCAACAAGGCTGTCCATATTCGGGCTGCGCCTTGCAAGCGATGCGAAGCCGCTCGTGAAAAATTTTCTGTTGACAAACATAATCGCCGCGGCAAGCAGAAGCTGAAGCAAGCCTGAAACGTAAAATTTGAAATCCGCGCCGAATATATGCCCCATTGAGAAATACATCATCGGCAAAAGCAAAATCGCCGAAACGGCAAGCCGCCGCTTCAGACATTTTGTTTCTTCATCGGCGGAATACTCTTTTTCCGCCTCGTAAAGCTTTGCGCCGTATCCGGCTTTTATGACAGCGGCAATAATTTCTTCCGCACTACCGCCCTCAACCTGCATTGAATTGGTCAGCAGACTGACGGAACAGGACGTTACTCCCGAAACTTTTTTAACAGCTCTTTCAACCGCTGCCGAACATGCCGCACAGCTCATACCCGTTACGCTGAATTTTACCGTCATTACGAACCTCCTCCCGTGGAATAAAACCTCCCCAACCTTTTTCATATATAGTATAATTCATTACGGCAAATTTGTGCTGCGTATATCGGCGCGGCGGACAGGCGGTATTTATACGGTCATGAAAGGCTATTTTGACGGGGCTTCACGCTCAAATCCGGGGGAAGCAGGCGCAGGCTCCCTTCTCGTTGACAACGATGGAAAAATAATATGGAGCAAAGCAGATTATCTCGGCGTTAAAACAAACAACGAAGCGGAATACACGGCGCTGATAAATCTGCTTGCCGAAGCGCGCGCCAGAAACGTGAAACAACTTGACGTGTACGGTGACAGCAAACTGGTGGTATCACAAGTGACGCACCGGTGGAAAATAAAAATGACGCATCTTTTTGAACTTGCTTCGAAGGTGTGGGAGCTTGCGCAGGGTATGAATGTAAGCTACAGTTGGGTGCCTCGCGAACGGAACAAACTTGCTGACGCGCTCTCAAACGAAGCAATAGACAGAAAAAACGGTTAATCATATCAGAACGTTTCTGATTTAAGAAAGAGGATTAAGCATGAAAGATTTGAAAAAATACGTTAAACGCACAGCACAGGACGATGCGGCAGTTTGCGCCGCTGTTTCTGAAATCATCGCAAAGGTCATAAAGGAAGGCGATGCCGGAGTATCCTTCTACAACGAAAAATTCGGCGGACTGCCGGCAAAAGATTTCCGCGTTCCCGCAAAGGAGCTGGACAAGGCTCTCAAAGCCGTATCGCCGGAGCTGCTCAAAGCAATGAAACTTTCTGCCAAAAACATTGAAAACTTCGCGAAAAAACAGCTTTCCTGCATCAAACCGCTCAAAACGGAAGTCATGAAAGGTGTAGCGCTCGGGCACAATGTAATTCCTGTGGACTCAGTGTGCTGCTACGTTCCCGGAGGCAACCATCCTCTTTTCTCCACGGCTTTAATGCTTGCAATACCGGCAAAGGTCGCAGAAGTGCCAAGAATATGCGCATGCGTTCCCCCGATGAACGAAAGCAAACTGCCGCACCCCGCAACGCTCGCCGCTCTCAAAATCGCCGGCGTTGACGAAATATACGCAACAGGCGGCGCTCAGGCTGTCGCCGCCGCTGCATACGGCACAAAAACAATTAAGCCCGTAACAATGATAGTTGGCCCGGGAAATAAATTTGTCACCGAAGCAAAGCGTCAGGTCTTCGGCAGAGTCGGCATAGATTTTATCGCAGGCCCCAGTGAAGTGCTTGTAATAGCAGATGCAGCGGCAAAGCCGGCAGTTATAGCCGCTGACATTCTTGCACAGTCAGAGCACGACAAAGATGCCTCAGGCATACTTGTAACAACGTCTGAAACGCTTGCAAAAGCCGTTGAAAAAGAGGTGAAGCGTCAGCTCAAAACGCTTGACACGGCAGATATAGCAAGCATATCGTGGAAAAACAACGGACGCATAATCCTTACAAAAAATCTCAGCGAAGCCTGCGAAATCGCAAACGAACTTGCGCCTGAACATCTTGAAGTTGACACCAAAAATCCTGAAGAGCTTGCGGACAAGCTTCGCAACTACGGCTCTCTTTTCCTCGGACAAAATTCCGCAGAGGTTTTCGGCGATTACGATGCGGGGACAAACCATACGCTTCCCACAATGGGCGCTGCACGCTACACAGGCGGCGTATCGGTATTCAATTTTCTCAAAATCTGCACCTTCCAGAACGTATCGCCGGAAGGCGTGGCTAAAATAGGCAAATCGGCAGTTATTATGGCAAAAAACGAAGGGCTTACAGCCCACGCCAATGCGGCAGGAATTAGGCTGAAATAACAGACGGCACTTTGAGTCGTTGTACAAAAAAAGAAGCAGACCGAAAAGGTCTGCCTCTTTTTCGTTTGGATTGTTGTGCTTATCTCTTCTTGTAGCCGTAGTACTCTTTCTGTTTGCCCGTGAGTTTGACGCAGTTGTTGATCATGTCTTTTACAGGCGTGCCTTTTTCCATCATTTCTACCCAGCCCTGCGCTTTGGACGAAAGGTTGCCGGGCTCTGTTTTGCCTACTGACATCGTTGCCGTTGTCGGCCAGAACCAGCCGCCGTTTTCGTTGCGACCCTGGAGGCAGAAACGAATTTCGCCCTGTTTCATGGCTGCGGGAAGATCGATGCCTTTTTTGTTCTGGAAGACTGCGCATGCTGCGCCGAGTCCTTCGTCATCGCTGCGGATTCTGTTGACAATGAGAACAACTTTCATATCTTTGTATTCTGTCTGGAAGTTGAAGTCACCCTGTGAGTCTCCTACTCCGAAGATAGGTCCTCTGCCTTTGTACAGCGGGCGGATGATTTTGTCAACTGTCGCGACTTTGCCCGGGCCTTCTGTCTGCGGGTGAAGATCAAAGTCGTACTCGTTCGTAAGAACGCCGTCTTTGGTCTTGTTCGTCATGGCTGTTACGCCTTCGACACCCTTAAGGTTCCACGCAGGGATTGCCGCTTTGATGATGTCAAGATACGACGCTGAGCAGAACCAAACGTCAATGCCGTTTTCGTCGAGGCAGGCAAGAAGTTCCTGCATTTCAGGGGTTACCGTAACCGCGTTTGAACGTTTAATCGTAAGCTGTCCGGCTTCTGACGGATATTTCTTTGAGTCAGGGCTCTGCCAAGTAACCTTTTTCCACTCTGTCGGGTCGTTAAGCTGTTTTTCGTGTGAATATCTGTGTGATTCTTCACCAAGTTGCTGCACCTGTGCAGGCGTCATACCTTCAAAGAGATAACTCGTCCAAGGATAACCGATCTGTGTTGAATAACTGCTTACGATTGCGTCATGGAGCCACCAGACTTTCGTTGCGAATTCTTTCCAGTCGTCTGAGTTGATCCATTCTTTCATTCTGCTTTCTTTCGAGTTGTCCGGCGCAACGTAGCCTTTTGCGTAAAGTTTAGCGTAGGCTTTGGCAGCGTCTCTTGCAACTTTGGCAACTGTCAGATGACCCCATTTTTCGCCGAGATCTTTGTTGACATCAGGAATGCCAGTCGTGAGAAGCGTGTACATGCGCTCCGGTTTCGCCGCAAAGCGAAGGCGCTCGAACATATAGAAATACGCCTGCTGTCCGATGTCGTTGATCGAGATGGCGTTGTCAAAGTCGAACACCGCGTACGGCTTGTTGTTCGGGTCATAACCCTTGCTGTTTTTGCCAAACATATCAAACATCTGATTGATGACTTTTTTGGTGTTCGGCTCCCAGTTCTTGCTTGTCAGATAAGCTGTTTTGCCTGCCGCAAATGCTGCTGACGAGAAGATCATGGCAAAAATCATTGCAACGACAAAAGTTCTTACTGATTTTTTGCTGAATCTCATGTTATTTTCCCCTTTCGATATTTTTGTAGTTTGCTGCGTGTTGCTGTGTAGCCTATAACCTAGTTAACTGCAGCCTACAAACCGAAAACTTTTGGCAGGATAAGCTTCGGAAGCGTAAGCGACAGCGCAGGCACAAATGTTGTGAGCAGAAGAACCGGCAAATACGCGAAAATCAAAAGAACTATTATCGGTTTGAGCATTGTATTGATTTTCGCATTGCAGATACGTCCGCTGAGATAAAGCATAGGAGCCGTGGGAGGCGTAAGGTTGCCCATTCCGAGGTTGACGCCGAGTATGGCTGCAAAATGAACGGGGTGCACGCCGAGCGACGTAACTATCGGAAGCAGAATCGGCGTGCAGAGCAGAATTCCGCTCACGTCATCCATAAGCATTCCTATGATTATCATAAATACGTTCACAAGGATAAGAATTACATATTTGTTGTCGGTAATGGAAAGCAGCCAGTCGGCAATCTGCTGAGGAACATCTTCCATAACCATAAGACGGCTCATCATCATAACCATAAAGAACATAACCATGACAACGCCAGTAGTTGTTCCCGTTTCAACAATGGCGTCTTTCAATCCCTTGAGATCCATTCCTTTGTAGACGAAAAGGCCAACGGGGATAGCGTAAAGCACGCTGACTGCCGCTGCTTCAGTCGGAGTCATTATGCCGCCGTAAATGCCGCCGAGGATAATAACAGGCATAAGCAGCGACGGAAAGCCGATTTTAATGTTCTTTCTTGTGCTGATAAGCCATTCGGACATTGTCTGTTCTTCTCTGACTTTAATAGGCATGTGCCTTGTCATAAACGCGTTGCAAGTGCAAAGCAAAGCAACAAGCAGAATGCCCGGGCCCACTGTCGCAAGGAAGCAGGCAAGAACGGAAGTGTTGCTCGACCATGCGTAGAGAATCTGCGCTGAACTCGGCGGAATAAGAAGCCCAAGAGGGCATGCCGCCGCAAGCAACGAGGCAACATAACCCCTTTCATAGCCTGCCGCGAGCAATCGCGGCTGCATCATTGCGCCGATACAGGAAAGTGTCGCTGAGGCTGAACCTGAAATTGAGCCAAATATTGCGCTCGTAACCACGGAAACAGCGCCAAGTCCGCTTCTGATGCGACCTGTAAAAGACTCAACAACGCCTATTAGAGCCTCGCCGATTTTACTTTTTTCCATAATGCCGCCTGCAAGAATAAACAGCGGCATGGCAAGAAGAACAACGGAGTTAATCTGGCCGTAGGCTGCGTTCAGCAGAAAGTCTGTCTGATAACTGAGAGAAAAAGCAAGCCAAATAACCGTCGCGCCAAAAGAGAAAGGTATGGGCATACCTATGACAAGACAAAACACAAGCACACCAATTCCTATAAGAACTTCAGTCATAACTTACTTTCCTCCCTTCTGCGCCGCAAGCTGGGCTTTTGTCGGCGCTTTGGCGTTGGGATATTTTTCTTTTATGCGTTCTGAAACGTAATCGCCCTCAGAGGGTTCCGTATAATAGCCTTCTTTGAAATACGCGCGGAAATTTCTGAAAAGATAATATCCGTGGTAAAACTCCATCAGCAGCATACCGAGGAAAATCGCGCTGTGCGAAATGGAGATTGGTATTTTCAAGGACGTTGTAAGCGGGTTCTTCGCAAGCGACCAAAGAAGCATCTGCGCCGACCACACAAGCACAACGGTATTGACTGCCAGCGTCAGTGTTTCGGCAAGAAGTCCTATCGCGTCCTTTGTTCTCATATTTTTTACGTACATCTTCATAAGGTCTGCTTTGATGTGACTGTTTTCGTAACTGCCGTAAGCCGCTCCGATAAAGTAAAGCCAAAAAGCAAACAGAAGAATTATTTCATCCGAACCATAGAAATTGCTGCCAAGCACGTAACGCATAAAAACGGCGGCTAAAATGGTAACCGTTGACATCATGTTGCAGACAACTATAACAAAGCGTATCACTTTAAGCAGCAGGTTCCAGACAGCTGTATCTTTCAGAGTTGATGAACTCATTTGTCCCTGCACCTCTTTCATGCAAAATCACAGGAGAGGCGCCCCCGTGCGAAAAACTTTTGGGAGAGTTCGCACGGAGACAGCCCCGTAAAACGCGAATTACTTGACTGAATCTGTAAGTTTTTTAAGCGTATCCGCGCCGATGTTTTTCGTGAGTTTCGGCCACGTTACTTTTCTCACTTTGTCAACGTACGCCTTCATCTCTTTGGCATTAAGCGTTTCAACTTTCACGCCGTATTTCTTAAGGTCATCGATTGCTTTTTTGTCGAGTTTTTCAGCAACCTTGTAGCTGTTGTTAGCTTCTTTGCTGAAAGCTTCCGTTACTATCTTCTGCTGTTCCGGCGTCAGCTTTGCAAACGTCTTTTTGCTTGTGAAGTAACCAATGTTCTCGGCAAAAATGTTGTAGCATACGTAATGTTTGATAACATCGCGGAAATCAGAGTACGCAAGCTGCGGCGTAAGACCGATAGCGCCATCGCAGACGCCTGTCTGCAGTGAGCTGTAAAGGTCTGAATACGGAATTGTCGTTGCGCCAAATCCCATGTCGTTCACGACAAGATTGTAGACTTCGATTGCCGGCGCGCGAACTTTTGAAGCCTTTTTGGCTGCCGCGTTTTTATAGTTTGCGGGAAGCTTCGTGTAGGCAATGCCGATAAGACCTTCAACGTAGATACCCATAAGCTTGACGCCGAGTTTGTCGTGAACCTGTCCGTAGGTTGTTGAGAAGTATGACTTAGGGCCAAAAACCTTCGGCAAATCCTGATATCCGGCAACAAGATAAGGAATAAAGTTCATCTCAAGCTTTGAGTCGTATTCGCTCGGGATAGGAATAAGAGCCATGTCAACAGCGCCCTTCATAAGGTCCTGATATGTGACTGTATAGTCACCGAGCTGGCTTGACGGATATATCTTGATTTTGAGTTCACCTTTGGTCTTTGTTTCGATTTCCTTAGCTATACGCTCAAGCGACGCGTAGCCGGGGTGGCTTGTGTTGTAGTGGGTGGCAAGACGGAGTCTTGTTGTCTTCGCTTCTGACGGAGTTGCCGTAAAGCAGGCAAAAAACGCTGCCAGAAGAAGAACAGATGCTGTGATGCCAAGAATTTTCTTCATACGTACTGCACCTCTCTCAAATTAGTGTGTATAACTATAACACGAAAAGCCCGTAAAAGCAAAAACTTTTACGGGCTGACGCACAACTTAGTCGCGAATGCCTTCGCGGACGTATTTGATAAGCTGCTCTTTGTTCATTCCGGCGATGCCGAGTTCCTCTGCCGTAAGGCCGGCTTTGCGCCAGTCTTTTTCGTGAATAATGTTGTAGATGTCAATGCAGGAATTTGTTGTCGGCATTGCAACGCCAAGGATTTTGGCTATTTCTGCCCAAGGAACAAGTCCAAACGGGCAGTCTTCGGTGAGATATCTGTCCCAAATGCTGTTGGGGCCGCAAATGGGGGTAAGTGAAATGGCGCCGTGTCCGGCTGCGTAGAGCTGTTTCCAGTTAAAGCCTACGGGCATGCCGCTGAAATCTTCCATCGGGGTAAGCGAGTAGCCGAGTTCTTTGCCGACTGCTTTGCGTTCCTGGTCAAGCACGATGTTGAGCTTGCAGGCTGACGGCGTCCAGCCGTGTTCGTAAACGAAGAAATTGAAGAGATGGTGTTCAATTGACGTTACGGAAAGGAGACACGGGCCTGTATGCCATGCAGGGTTGACTATTGAAAGTCCGCTTTCGAGAACATCGTTGTAGACTTTAACGAACGGGAAGAGGTCTTCGCGCATTTCATCGATAAGCGCAGGGCCTGCGCTTGCAGGCATAAAGCCGATGTTGACATCGTTTCTGCCGTAGAATTCAACTCTGCCCTCGCCTTTAAGACGCGTATCGTACGGCAGGTTGTTGACGTCGGCGATAACGGGGCAGTCCTTTTCTCCGAAAACTTTGCGGAGCTGAAGAGCTGCAAAAGCGCCCGGGAACACTACGATAATCTGATCTTTTTTGACCTTGCCTTTAAGAAGCTGTGCATAATCTCCGTGCGCAAACGCAGGAGTCACGAGGATAATGTAACGGCAGCCTTCGATTGCCTTTTCGATGTCGTCCGTCACCATGTTGAGTTTTACGGGACCAGGTTTTTCAAACAGACCTGTCATTTCTATTGTCTGCGTTTCAAAGACTTTTTTCATCTTATCTTTGAACTTCGGCATTTCATAGAAATTAACCGTATGACCTTTCACCGTGAAATCGGCTGCCATAGTATGTCCGCCGTTTCCGCCGCCCAGTACTGCTATCTTTTTCGGTACCATTTTAAAGGACCTCCCTGTATTGTATAGTGGTTTGTTTTTCTCAGACAGCACTCCCGCTGTCATTGTCATTATAGATTATTTGAACGGCAAAAAGATATAATTAGATTTCATAAATTTTGAATAAAATACCAACCGCTTTTTGTACAAACAGCACAAAAAAACCGCCGGCTTCCGCAACAGTGCGAAACCGGACGATTTACAACATTATACTCTGAAATACGGCTAAAACGTCTTCGACCGCAGCGCTATATATACTGCCACTGCATTGTTAAAATCGTGCAAATCAATGCCTGTAACCTTTTCAAAGCGGCTGAGCCTGTAACAGAGCGTATTCTTATGGATATTCAGCCTGCGGGAAGCAAGCGTCTGATTAAAATTCGACTCACACCAAACACGCGCGAGTTTCATAAGCTCCGAACAGTCTCTTTGGCTGCGCAGACTGCCGAGCTGCTCATTCGCGAAATTATCCAGCACAGTCTGAGGAATGCGGCATATCAGCTTTTCAAGATTAAAATCACCTATATAAAGGCAGCTTGACGGACAGCGCTCAAGCGCCACCTCCCACGAAAGCTTTGCGTCCTCGTAGCTTCGTTTCAGTTCCTCCAAAGAAACTGCCTTTCTGCCTATTCCCGCCGTAAGGGAGAAACCGCAATCTCTCATCTGTCCTTCTAACTTTACAAATTTTTCCCTCAGCCGTTCAACGTAACTGTCAGCCGCTTCTTTCAACGCCGCAAATACAACGTAGCGCTCTTCGCCGACGCTGATTCTTATGTTCTCCTCCCCACAGAAATGCTGCTTTATCATCACGTGATAATCAAAACTTAACACCGGCGATACCTGTTTCAGTTTTCTGGCGTCTGGCACCTCAAGATTGCGGTAATCAAGGTAAATGGCGGCGCGTGGTATACTCATATCGTATCCGAGCATCGCGCAGTGAGAGAGAAAATTCTCTTCCGACACGGAACTGCCGTCAAAATTAATAAGCTCCCGCAGCAGTTCAAGCCTGTCCTTGTTCTTCAAAATAGCGGAATCTTTAATAAGTTCCGTCCTCACAAGCATCTCGGCAAAAACTTTTATGAGGTTGCCGTACTTTGACACTTCATCGGGTGTTCCTGTTATGCCTACGGTTCCAACCACCTCATTGTTGATAACTATGGGCATGGTAACCCCCTGCTGCGTTCCCGAAAGCCGCGCGGCAGCCTTCTTGTCATGATAAAGCTGCCTGCCGTACTTTACAGACTCAAGAGACGCCTCATGAAAAGAGCCGCACCTGCCCTCCTGTGACGAACCTATGATAATTCCCTCTTGATTTGTAATAATGACCGAATAATTAATAATTTTGCTTGCCTGCTTGCAAATACTCTGAGCAATACGCTCCAGCATAATTACCGTCGCCCCTCAAACTTAATTTTCCTGTTTTCATTATATGCCTTTTGTGCCAAAGTTACAATATATCTTGTGATAAATGATAAAATTATGTAACGACCTGCGTAAATAATCCGCTTGCAATAACGGCATCCGTTTTGTAAAATATACCCGTTGAAAATGCAAGAGCATTGAAAGGAGACATCTGCAATGAGGATGAAAAAAACCGCTGCGATACTGCTTGCCGCTGTCTTTGCGTCGGTATGCGTTCTCTCGGCCGGCTTTGCTGCCGAAAAAACGCCGAAAGTCAAAGAAAGCAAACAGACAAAACAACTCCGCAGCAACTTCCAAAGCGTAATGCACCGTTGGATTCGCAGCTCGGACAAAAAATACGAAGAAGGCTCACAGACAAGCTACGTGGAAGTTCAGGCAGTCTATTTTTCGCCGGACTACATAGAAGCGCACGTTCAGGATCAGGCGCAGAAAAATCTGTGGACGCAGCAGGAAATGGAAGACTACAAATACAAATATCTCCAGACGCTCCAGCTGGACAAAATGATTCCGTTCTTAGTCTACATAGACAACTCTGCTTCGTCAATGCACATGGCGCCGTTTGACAACATCGTCAAAATGCGTATAGGAGGGAAAACCTACAAGGCTGTTGACTACGACAAACGCTTTAATTTCCGCCTCATGGGCGAAATTGAAGGACTTGTCTTCTTCCCGCGCTACGATGAAAAAACGGGCAAACCTCTTCTCAGCGAAAACGGAGGCACGGTTCAGCTTGAATTCAACTCTTTCATGAGCCCTATTCTCAGAAACAACATCACTCTTATATGGTCTGTCGGCAAAGAAGACATCAACAGGCTCTACGCCGGCAAGACAGCCGCGCGGCTTGAAAGCGACCGCTTGGTCGAACGTCTCGGCAGGCTCAAAAAAGACAAAGAAGCGCTGGACGCCAAAGCGGGCACGATACAACAGGAAATCAACACCATTCAAAAACGTTTGGACGACCTGCAGAAAAATATGTAACCGTCAGTTCTTAAACACAAAACTCACCGGCGAAATCCGGTGAGTTTTTTTATTCCATACATACACTTACAACAGCTTTTTGGCACAGTAAACAGAATTTTTGCCGGCGCCGGCTTTTTCAAGGCGCCCCTTCTCAAGCATCCCGCGAAGCAGCAAAATTGACTGTTTAACTTGACAGGTTTCCTCAAAGCAGCTTATTTCACAGAATTTGACAGTATAATTTGTACTGTTGTCGCACTCCTATTCTGGCAACAGAAGGGAGGTGTCCGGTATGAATAGAAACTCCATCACATTTCTGTTGTCTGTTGTGGCAAGTATAGTAGCATACTACATTTGCAAATGGCTGGACAGACACAAATAAGCGGCAGCCAGCCTAAAATTGAACAGCCTCCGATGTACGGTCGGAGGCTGTTCTGTGTCGGTATGTACTCCATCACATTGGTGTTGCTTACATTCGTAATTATATCATTGAAAAACAAATCGTCAAGCAGACAAGAAAACAGGAACCCTTGAATCTGAACCTGAAACATTGAAACATTTGAAACAGTGTAGATTGTATATTGTAAATATCTTGAAAAGGTGCATTATATTTGACAAATAAATCTTGAAAAGGTGACAACCGGACTATGAAGAGAAAAATCTACGACTCCATGCTCAAGTGGAAAGAAATTACCGTCTTGCCAATGACAAAAAATATTGTATAATTTGAATATCAAATCAGCACAACATTTTGCTTCGCCAAAAGATGACGAGTGACGGTTTTGACTCGTCGGTAAAATAAAGATAACCGAGCGAAGAATACAGGCGGGATTGCAAAATCCCGCCTTTTTAGAGAGAAAAACATGGCTGCTGTTATGGAAATCCATCAACTGACCCCGCAGTTCTTTGTTGACTACCCGTCAGCGCAATATCCGTAACTTATGCACAAGCAGGGCAGACCTTATAACTGTCTGCTCATAGATTTGCACATGGATTATTGTATCTGCATACCATTTCGTTCAGAAATACAACATAAAAACGCCTATATGTTCAAGAACTCTGTGCGGTCGCAGCGCAAAAAATCCGGTCTTGACTACTCAAAAACAGTTATAGTGACTGATGACAGATACTTTTCGACAGCAAATACCGTTGTAGATAGAGATGAATACATGGAAACATCCGCAAACATTGCTGACTGAGATTATTAGATACGTTGATGACTACATAGCACATGTTACAGGCAATATAATCTTACATTCCCGCGATTTCTTAAGGTGATACAACTACTCTACCCTCAAATACTTCCACAAAGAACTTGGAATTGAATAATCACACACAAAAAACAGGAACCCCGTTAAAGGATTCCTGCTTTTCTGTTGTGTCAGACAAGTTTTCAGCAGAATTAAAATATTAAGAGGCTTCCGTATGGCAGAAGCCTCTTAGAAATGCGCCGTAAAAATGCCTAAAATCGGCTCAAATTACCCGCGCTTTTAATTGAAACAAATTACATGCCTCATTATCCGAATTTTCTTGTTCATAACTTGCTTTATTGCATATAGTGGTCTATAATTTGTTATAGAATCCCGACGTTGCGTCGTAAATCTATAATGGAGAGTGGCTCAAATGATACTCAGACCCCGCTATTTAGAGCAGTTAAAGGACTATATGTGGGATGGACAAATTAAGGTTATTACCGGTATTCGCCGTTGCGGAAAATCTGTGCTTTTGTTTGAACTTTTTTACAATTATCTGCTTGATACCGGTGTACAACCAAAAAACATTATCCGGCTTGAGCTTGACAAGCGCAGAGATGCACGTTTCAGAAATCCGGTGCGGCTTGCCGCGTAACTACACCGACGAAAACGGAATACTGCACTGCAGCGTCACAGACTTTTTGCTAAATCCGAATCTGCCGGGTATGTAGCATGATATAACTCTGCTCATAATCCGCAAAAAACAGGAACCCCGTTAAAGGGTTTCTGCTTTGTCATAAGACTCTCTAAACTGTAAACATATCGGAATTTGACAGTATAATTATACTGTTGTCGCACTCCTATTCTGGCAACAGAAAGGAGGTGCAGCTATGAAAACAAGACTCGTCACGTTTCTCGTATCTGTCATGGCAAGTGTAGTCGCATTCTACATTTGCAAATGGCTGGACAGACACAAATAAGCGGCAGCCAGCCTAACAAAGAGCCTCCGATCGCACTCGGAGGCTCTTCTGCGTAACTATGAAAGACTCATCACGTTGTGTTGCTTACAACAGGGATTATAACACTGCCGATACGATTGTCAAGCGCGTCGCATCCATAGAACAAAAAACAACCCCCGACGGCAGTCGGGGGTGTAACAAAAACAAAGGAGGTATATGATTAACTGTTAAAACAGATTGGTTGCGTTGCAATATCAAATGTTATTTCACAACACATTTTTACTACCTCCTTATTTTT
>JAUNNW010000089.1:0-3333 GCA_030531285.1 Synergistaceae bacterium
TTGACGAGCCTCGCTGGTTCACGGAAAAGAGCGCCGTTTTTTCGGCAGGTCTCCGTGATATTGATGCAATTCTCGGCAGGGATGAACGGCTTGTACAGAAGCTTGAAGAAGCGGTGAAATTTATAGACGCAAAATTCGCTGCAATTATTGGAACCCCTGTTCCCGCAGTTATCGGTACAGATTTTCGCGCTCTTGGGCAGATGGCTGAAAAAAGGCTTGGTATTCCTGTATTGGCACTTGATACGACAGGCATAGGACTGTACGATGAGGGTGAGGAAAAAGCCTACGTCGGCCTGTTTTCAGCGTTTGCGTCGGACAAATTCGAGAGAAAATTTGATGTCGGCATTTTAGGCGCCACGCCTTTGAACCTTCCGGGCAAAAATTATGCCGGAAAATTGAAAGGAATTATTGAGAAAAAATACGGCAAAGCCGCGCTGTTTTCAGGCGAAAACGGAATTGACGAGGCGGAAAACGCAGGCGGCGCAACGCTTAACGTTGCAGTTTCCGTTTCCGGCATAAAGGCCGCAGAATATTTGCAGCAGCGTTTCGGCACACCGTTTGTCGTAGAATTTCCGACAGAAGAAGTAATTACTAAAAATGCGATGTACGAGGTGCGAGGTGCGAGGTGCGCAAACACCCTGATTATTCATCAGCAGGTACTGGCAAATTCCGTGAGGGAGCTGCTTGAGGCACGCGGCGAAACTGCCGACGTCGCCGTGTGGTTCAAACTGCACGCGAAATACGCGCGTGAAAACGACGTCAGGCTTTCGGAAGAGGACGAGCTGCTGCGTCTGCTTTCGGAAAGGCGCTACACAAAAATTGTCGCAGACCCGATATTCCTCCGCTGTCCCGCAGTACGTGAGCTTGAATTTGTCCCGCTCTGCCATTATGCCTGTTCGGGAGAGCTTTGCGCGGCGTCTGCTTTGGAAAATTTCAGCAGAATAATCGGAGAGTAACTTTTTTGAAATGAAAAGATTAAATATCCGCGTTTTCGGAATAGTGCAGGGAGTAGGCTTTCGTCCGTTCGTAAGCCGTGCCGCCGCATCGGCGAAAATATGCGGTTCTGTCTGCAATAAAGGGCCGTACGTCGAAATTTTTGCGCAGGGTACAGACGAACAGCTTGAGCGTTTTGTGTACAGTTTGAAACATGAAGCGCCGGAGCGCTCCGCAATACTTAAAATTGCAGTGAAGGAAATTTCGGCAGAAGAATGCGGAAGCTTTGAAATTATAGAAAGCGGGAAAGAGCGCGGCGATGTTTTCGTTTCGCCCGACATTGCAGTCTGCAAAAAATGTTCGCGCGAGCTGTTTAACGAAAACGACCGGCGCTATCTGCACCCGTTTATCAACTGCACGGCTTGCGGCCCCCGTCTTACCATTCTTGATTCCATGCCGTATGACAGAGTGCGGACGAGCATGGGCGAGTTTCCGATGTGTTCAGAATGCGAGTATGAATACACGCATCCTGAAACGCGCCGCTATCACGCGCAGCCTGTGTGTTGCAACGAATGCGGACCTGAACTTTACATACTGAATTCTGATATTCACGGAACCGAAGCGCTGCTGCACGCCCGCGAAGTGGTGCGCAGCGGCGGAATAGCAGCAATAAAGGGAATTGGCGGTTTTCATCTCTGCTGTGATGCTCTGAACGAAGAGGCGGTTTTGCGTCTGCGCCGTCTGAAAACGCGTCCGCAGAAACCTTTTGCGGTTATGATGCGCGATTTGGACACAGTACGCAGATACTGTGCCGTTACGGAAGAGGAAGAGAAACTGCTTGACGGACACCAAAAGCCGATTATTCTGCTTGACCGCTCGGAAGGCTGCAAAATCTGCCCCTCTGTGGCGCCCGGAAATCCAACGGTGGGCGTCATGCTTCCGTACGCGCCCGTTCAGCTTCTGCTTTTCTCATATCCCGACGGAAAAGAAATGCCGGAGTGCCTTGTAATGACGAGCGGAAACGTATCCGGAGCCCCTATCTGCAGAAACGATGAAGAGGCATCGGCAGAGCTTTCACAGCTTTGCGACACGATACTTTCAAACAACAGGAAAATCCGTATACGCGCGGACGATTCAGTTATGTCCTTCTTTGAAAACAAGCCGTACATGGTGCGCCGTTCGAGAGGCTATGCGCCGCTGCCGTTTATTTCGTCCGTAAAATACGACAGCAGCGTGCTTGCAGTCGGCGGCGAACTCAAAAACACGTTCTGTCTTGCAACTCATGACCTGTTTTACCCGTCGCCCTATATCGGCGACTTGGAAAATCTTAAGAGCGTAAAGGCTCTTTCAGAAGCCGTACAGCGTATGTCGGAAATGCTTGAAATCAAGCCGGAGGCGGTTGCCTGCGATATGCACCCGCGCTACAATTCCACAGAATTCGCGCACAGCCTCGGGCTTCCCGTGATTGAAATACAGCATCATTACGCGCATATCGCAGCCTGTATGGCGGAAAATAATTTCTGCGGCGATGTAATAGGCGTTTCCTTCGACGGAACCGGCTATGGGCTTGATGGAAGCATCTGGGGCGGGGAATTTCTGCTTGCAAACCTCTCTGATTTTAAGAGACTCGGCTGCCTTGCGCCGTTCAGACAGGCAGGCGGCGACGCCTCCTCGCGAGAGGGCTGGAGAATAGCGGTATCTCTGCTGCTTGACGCGCTCGGAAGCGAAGAAGAAACTGCCGGAGCAAACGAAATTCTGAAGCTTTGCGACGAAAAAAATCTGAAAACTCAGTTCTTCATGCTCGGCAAAAATATAAACACAGTGAAATCAACCAGCTGCGGCAGGCTGTTTGACGCCGTTTCGGCGCTGCTCGGAATACGCTGCGCCTCAACCTTTGAGGGAGAAGCATCAATGGCTCTGCAGTTTGCGTCGGACGAAAACGCAAAAGCGGTTGTCCCTGCGCGTATTTCTGACGGAGACGTGTTCTTTGCGGAAACAAAAGAAATGACTGCCGCGCTTTATGAAGGAATGAAACGGGGCGCAGACGTGAGCAGCCTTGCCGGAGGCTTCCATGCGTGGCTTGCGGAGCTGATACTTGAAGGCTGCCGCCTATCGCGCGAAAAAACAGGCGTAAACTGCGCCGCGTTATCCGGCGGCTGTTTCCAGAATCTGCTGCTGCTCGGCAAAACGAAACGTCTGCTTGAAAAAGACGGTTTTAAAGTGCTGATACACGCGCTTCTTCCGCCGAATGACGGCGGAATATGCCTTGGTCAGGCTGCGGTTGCACAGGAGAGAATGAAGTGCGGTAATTACCAAGTACCATTTATGTTCTGATATTGAAAGGGGATTATAAAATGTGCGTTGGACTTCCTGCAAAGGTTGTGAACATTGAAGACGGAA
>JAUNNW010000089.1:3433-5963 GCA_030531285.1 Synergistaceae bacterium
GATTATAAAATGTGCGTTGGACTTCCTGCAAAGGTTGTGAACATTGAAGACGGAATGGCGGTTGTGGATGCGACCGGTGCCAGAAGAAAAATATCGGTAGAGCTGCTTGACGAACTCAATCCGGGAGATTACGTCATGATACACGCCGGAATAGCGATAGCCAAAATAGACGGCGAAACCGCGGAAGAAGTGAAATAAATGACTGCCGCCGAAAAAATCATAAGAGAATATTCAGGCGCGAAAATACGCGTAATGGAAGTGTGCGGAACACACACACACGAAATTTTCCGTCACGGCATACGAAAGCTGCTGCCCGAAGACATAGAGCTTATAACTGGCCCCGGCTGTCCTGTTTGCGTAACTCCGGTGGATTTTATTGACGAAGCCCTGTGGCTTGCGGAGCGCGGCATTACGATAACCACCTTCGGGGACCTCGTGCGTGTCCCCGGCAGCGAAAAAAATCTTGCGGCGGCAAGAAGCTCAGGAGCTAAGGTTAAAATCGTCTATTCGCCGCTGGACGCGGTTGCTTATGCGGCGGAAAACCCAGACGAACAGGTTGTTTTCCTCTCAGTAGGCTTTGAAACAACGGTTCCTGCCGCCTGTCTTGCCGTTGAACACGCGAAGAAAGCGGAACTGAAAAATTTCTCGCTGCTGACCGCCAACAAAACCATGCCGGAAACCTACGGAGTCCTTGCAGGCAGCGCCGAAGCGTTTCTCTATCCGGGACACGTCAGCGCAATTACCGGCACCTCTCTTTACGAAACGCTGAAACAGCGTGGAATTTCAGGAGTTGTGGCAGGTTTCACCGCTGAAGAAATTATCCGGGCAATTTCTGTTATAGTTGAAAACTTCAAAAAAGGGGAACCGTTTTTTGAAAACTGCTATTCAAACGTTGTCAAAGCGGAAGGAAATCCCGCCGCCGTGTGCATAATCGAACGCATAATGACCGTGTGCGACTCAGAATGGCGCGGACTCGGCATAATTCCTAAATCAGGGCTTAAACTGAACGCGGCTTACAAAGCTTTTGACACGCGGCTGAAATTTGAAATGCCTGAAATCAAGGGACGGGCAAATCCTGCTTGCCGCTGCGGAGAGGTGCTGCGTGGAGACTGCATGCCGTACGACTGTCCGCTGTTCGGAAAGCTCTGCAGCACCGAAAATCCTGTCGGCGCATGCATGGTATCAAGTGAAGGCGCATGCAGCGCATACTTTAAATACGGAATGGAAACAACAATGAAGAATGAAAAATGAAAAATTTTGGCAACACAAAGCGCTGAGTATGCAGCTAATGATTTAAATTCATTATTGAAGTATAAAGTATAAATTTATACAGTTGTTCTTCATTTGTCATTCTTAATTACAGAGAGGAAGTCTTTTGCAATGTCAGAACTTATTACGTTAGCCCACGGCGCAGGCGGCAGAAAAACTTCGGAACTTATCGAAAAGGTATTCAAAAAACATTTTTCAAACCCAAACCTGACAGCCGACGATGCCGCCGTGCTTGAATTTCCCGGCAAGAAGCTTGCATTCACCACGGATGGTTTCATAGTTTCGCCTGCGGAATTTCCGGGCGGAAATATAGGTAAACTTTCAATCTGCGGCACAGTGAACGACCTTTCCTGCATGGGTGCAAAACCGCTGTATCTTTCCTGTGCTTTCGTAATTGAGGAAGGCTTTCCGATGGAAACGCTGGAACACATAGCCGAAGCAATGGAAAAAACCGCCGCCGAATGCGGCGTCCAGATTTGCGCCGGAGACACGAAAGTTGCAGGGCGCGGACAGGTTGACGGAGTGTTTATAACAACGACCGGCATAGGGCTTGTTGATGAAAAAGCGTGTCCGTCAGGCGACAAAGCGAAACCGGGCGACAAAATAATCGTAACGGGCGACGTAGGCAGACACGGCTGTACGATACTCCTCGCACGCAACGAATACGGCATAGAAGCGGACATAACGAGCGACTGCGCGCCGCTTTGGACAAACGTGAAAGCAATGCTTGACGTAACAAAGGATATTCACGTCATACGCGATGCAACACGCGGCGGAGCCGGCAGCGTGCTGTACGAAATAGCAGAACAGAGCGGTGTCGGAATCAAGCTTGACGCGGCGCAGATCCCTGTGCGCGGCGATGTAAAAGGCGTTTGCGGAATGCTGGGGCTTGAGCCGCTCTACCTTGCCTGCGAGGGACGCCTTGTAGTGTTTGCCCCTGCGGAATATGCAGATGAAATCGTAGCGGCGCTTAGGAAAGTCAAAAATTCTGAGGCTGCGCAGATAATAGGCGAAGTAACGGACGAGCTTCCGGGCAGAGTCGTAATGAAAACGGAAATAGGCACGAAAACGTTGCTTCCTGCACCGGGCGGAGAACTTCTTCCGAGAATTTGTTAGAAAAAATTCACTTGCCGCATGATGCTTTTAATCCTTTCAAGCTTCTGCAAATGAAAAATTTTACAGGCGGACAGTTTTAAAAAAAGTATTATCGAAAATTTCAATAACAAGTTGCACATCATATTTTTTTGAGCCGTACAGAAGT
>JAUNNW010000090.1 GCA_030531285.1 Synergistaceae bacterium
CAATAACAGCGACTATAAAGCTGCTGACCGCAAAAAGCACAACGTAGCGCAGACGTGGTGCTCTCATTGCCTGTTACATTTTCTCCGGCGCGGAAATTCCGAGTATTTCAAGCACGCTGCGCAAAACAATTCTTGCTGCTTCAACAAGCAGCAGGCGTGCTTTCATAACATCCTCTTCTGCGCCGAGTATTCTTGAACTGTTGTAGAACGCATGGAAACTTTCTGCTATTTCCTGCGCATAGTAGGCAATACGGTGCGGTGCGAGCTCTGCCGCAGCTTTGCTGATTTCTTCAGGCATGCGGGAAATAACCTTTGCAAGCCTGATTTCATTTGCAGACGAAAGTTTTCCGGCATCAAATTCCGATACGTCAGGCAGCTTTGCTCCGCGCTCTTTAAGTTCGCGGTATATGCTGCATATTCTTGCATAGGCGTACTGCACGTAGAAGACAGGGTTTTCGCTGCTTGCTTTTTTGGCAAGTTCAAGGTCAAAATCAAGCGTGCTGTCGCTTTTTCTCATGACGAAGAAGAAGCGTGTTGCGTCGCGTCCGACTTCGTCCATGATTTCGCGCAGGGTAATTATTGTTCCGGCACGTTTTGACATCTGCACAGGTTTGCCGTCACGAAGCAGATTGACCATCTGTATAAGCAGAACTTCAAGCCGGTCGTCTGTGCGGCCTAACGATGTGTTTACCGAACGTATGCGCGGAATGTAGCCGTGGTGGTCTGCGCCCCACACGTATATCAGCTTTTCGAAGCCTCTGTCATATTTGTTTTTGAGATAGGCAACATCTGACATAAAGTATGTAGGCACTCCGTTTGTACGGATAAGCACCCTGTCTTTGTCATCATCAAACGCCGTTGATTTGAACCACACTGCCTGATCCTGCTCATATGCGTAACCGGCTTTTTTAAGCGATTCCAGGGCTTCGGGGACGGCATTTGTCGTATAAAGCGATTTTTCCGAGAACCATACGTCAAAATCAACGCCGAAATCGGACAAATCTTTGCGTATTGATTCAATTACGATTTTTCCTGTTTCACTCGTAAAAAATTCCAGCTGTTCCTCTTCAGGCTTTGAAGCAAGAGAGCCGCCGTATTTTTCAACGTAAAGCTTGGCGATATCGACAAGGTATTCGCCCTGATAACCGTCTTCCGGCATAGGAGCCTCAGCTGCTCTGCCGAGAGCTTCAAAATAGCGCGCTCTGGCGGATTTGCCGAGCAGTTCCATTTGAAGGCCGGCATCGTTCACGTAATACTCGCGCGTAACGTCATAACCGGCAAATTTAAGAAGCCTTGCGGTTATGTCGCCAACTGCCGCCCCCCTGCCGTGTCCCATGTGAAGAGGTCCTGTTGGATTTGCGCTTACAAATTCCAGCTGAACTTTTTCACCCCTGCCGTCATTTGTCCTGCCAAAATTTTCCCCGTTGGCAAGAATTGTTTTTACTGCGTCGGAAATCCAGTCAGCCGAAAGCCTCAGATTTATAAATCCGGGCCCCGCAACTTCTGCGGAAGCTACCAAACTGCTTTCTTCAAGTGCAGAGACAATCTGCTGCGCAAGCTCGCGCGGATTTTTGCCAAGCGGCTTTGCAAGCTGCATTGCGGCGTTTGTTGCCCAGTCTCCGTGTCCTTCCTGACGCGGACGTTCAAGCCTTACTGCAAAATTTTCAGGCAGCGACGCTCCGTTTTCTGAGGCTATTTTTTCAACTGCCTTTTCAAGCAGAGTTTTAAGTTCAGTTGTCGTATCCAAATAAAACACACTCCTGTTTCATGAAAAAATCTTACGAAAGTCCTCACGTTTTGCTTCGCAGCACTTAGAAAAATTCACTTTCGCTGCGCGATACTTTCAATTCTTCTCAAGGAAAAGTCCCTCTAAATAAACAGGTCTGCAGGTGAACTCTTCTAAAACCAACCCCTACTTCCTGAACGGCAGGTTAAGGTTCGGCCAGGCAAGGAACGCTCCAATCTGCTGTTTCAGAACCTGCGCATCGTCCATTTCCTGTTTCAGCCGTTTAACAGTCCATACACAGTCAGCTTCAAGAATGTTTCTCGCATAATTGTTGTGTATTTTTTCAACAAGGCAGGCTGTTTTTTTTGTGCCTATCACGTTGCTGAAATCGTTAGTGAAACATTTGTAGCCCTTGGGCGTGGACATTCTGACACTTTGGCTGATCGTGAACGGGAAGCGGAAAGTTATGCTGTCATTGTCGTACAAGAGCTGTCCCAAAATTTCGGGAATGCCTCCCGGAAGCCTGAGCAGCATGTTTTTGCCCTGAACTATTCCCGGGGCGCAGCGCACTTTAAAATCAAGCCTGTAGCCGGACGGGAGCGTTTTAACGTCTGTTGCCGTGAGAACCATGCCCGGAATTGCGAAATTTATGCAGCGGCTCAGCAGCTGCGCGGAGTTTTCTTTTGTGGGGACGGCGCCGCCGGAGAAAATTCCAGCCCAGGCACCGTCAATGCTGGCTGACAGTGTGCCCTCAGCAACTCCGCCGTCCGTAAGCCTAAGCGACCATGAAAGCGAAAGCTTATGGTCGGCAGGGCTTCCGGCTTTGACTTCCTTTGTGTCAATTCCATCGGATGCGTCTTTTTTAGCTTTCTTTTTTTTCTTTGTCGGTTTTGCATCATCAGCACCTGACGGCTCAGGTTTTTTGTCCGAACGGCGGTATATGTCTGTACCGGCAAGGAACGGGGAAACATCACCGTAATCTACGCCCTGCCCCGCCTGATAGTAGAGCGTCTTTTTGCCGGAAGCGTTGACAATAACAGGGCTGCTCCAGAAATCTTCCGCTACGGGGTTGTAGGCTGCAATTGTGGTGGGCGACTGCCACCAGATTTTTCTTCCCCCGTCATTTTTCATCCAGCCGTTCAGCAAAAGCGTGCGTTCAGCAGGCGTCCATGGTCCTTCTTTCGGAAGACGTTCTGTCGGACGCAGGAAATTTTTCGGCAGTTTTGTTTCGTTTCTTTCCGGGGCTTCAAGCCAGCGCATAAGCCTGCCTGCGTCGGAAGGCGCCGTTGCCGGTTTTTCAACACGCGCGTATTCATCCGCTTTTTTCTGCATATTTTCAAGCACGGGAAGCAGCGTTGACGACGAACTGAAACTGATGTACGGACGCTGGAAAATTCTTATGCCTTCGCCATGCCATGCAGGCTGGTTTGTAAGAGCCCAAAAATATATTTTCTCATTTTTGCCGTTGATAACATCGGGGTCTTTCATTTTGTTGGCATACCATTTCAGCGGTTCTTCCTTTGGCATCTGAACTGCAATGCGCTGCTCCCATATCGGCAGGTTTCCGGCAAGCATAACCGTCGCATCTATGCCTTTCTGGTCAATCCGCTTTTCGTTTTCAACAATGACAACCGCTCTTCCGCGCGCGTCATCCGTAATTTCTGCTTCAATAACCTGCATGCCTCCGGGAAGCGTTTCTGTTTTGAAATCAAGCTTTTTGTCCAAACTGCCTGTCATGGGATTGTATATTCCGGCATGCTCAATGCTGAGTTTGCCGTCCGCAGGGACAACTGCCCTGTACACACGCCAGCTTGCCGGAATTCTTTCGCCAAAATTGACAATCAGGTAACGGAAGGTATTTGTCGTTCCGTCTGAGTTCAGTTTCATTTCCTGATTTTTAAGCCATATCACCGCCGGAGGATTGCCTAAAGTGTCAAAAGACGGCACTTCTTTGTTAAGCCGGAGTACCTCTTGTGACGGATTCCAGGCAAAGCCTGCCGCTGCAAAAATTCCCGTCAGAACCAGAGCAAAAACAAAAGTTTTTAAAATTTTTCGCATATCCGTACCTTCCTATCTGCCGCAGCAATTTTTGTATTTTTTCCCGCTTCCGCACGGACACGGGTCGTTTCTGCCTATTTTGTTTGCGTTGACTATCGTTCCTGTTTTTGACGCCGTTGCCTGAACACCGGGATTTTCGCGTCTTGCCGCAACATTTAAATCAAGTTCGTCGCGGCTTTCCGTCCACCTTCTGCGTCTGTTTGATTCTTCTTCATTGACAACGGAAACCTTCAGTGCGAATTCCGTCACGCTTTCGCGCACTTGCGCAAGCATCTGCCGGAACAGGTTATAGGATTCAAACTGGTATTCAAGCAGAGGATCTTTCTGCCCTATTGCACGCAGACCTATGCCGCGGCGCAACTCGTCCATGGCAAGCAGGTGTTCCTTCCAGTTTGCGTCAAGAGTCGTGAGAAGAATATAGCGGAAAACGCCTGCTGACTGTTCTTCTCCCAATTCTTCTTTTTTTTCTTCAAAACGTCTGCTGACAGCTTCCACTATTCTGCCGGATGCCTCGCGGAGCGCCTCGTAATTTCCGTCAAGATCTTCAAGTCCTGCGGCAATTCCGGGCCAAAACAGTCTGTTTAACTCTATTGCAACCGCTTTGACATCCATACGCTGTTCATCTTCTTCAGCGAACAGCCTGTCCAGCACTGACTGCGCCGTATCCTCAAGAATACCCTGCACTCTGTCGGCAATATTTTTGTCTGTCAGAATTTCGCCGCGCTCCTTGTAAACGGCTTCGCGCTGCTGGTTCATGACGTTGTCGTAGGCAAGCAGCTGTTTGCGTATCTCAAAATGCATCTGCTCCACCTTTTTCTGAGCATTCTCAATAGCCCTCGAAAGCAGCGGATGCTCTATTCTCTCGCCTTCTTCAAGACCAAGCGTCTGCAGCATTCCGTCAATCTTTTCACCGCCGAAAAGCCGTACAAGATCATCCTGAAGCGATATGTAGAAGCGGCTCTCGCCGGGGTCGCCCTGACGCCCCGAGCGTCCGCGCAGCTGATTGTCTATGCGGCGCGATTCATGGCGTTCAGTACCTATGATATGAAGTCCGCCGGCTTCAAGCACCTTTTCGTGCTCTTCCGCGCAGATTTTCTTAAATTCGGCAAGAATTTCCGCATATTCGGCGGCATTTTCGGGCAAAGTCAGCTCGCGTTTCGCAAATTCCTCTTTCGCAAGGAATTCCGCATTGCCGCCCAAAACAATGTCTGTTCCGCGCCCCGCCATATTCGTCGCAACCGTGACTGCCCCGAAACGCCCAGCCTGCGCGACAATAAGCGCTTCTTTGTCATGCACCTTGGCGTTCAGCACGTTGTGCGGTATTTTTCTTGCGCGGAGCAGCTTGCTGACCTGCTCTGAATGTTCTATTGACGTGGTGCCCAAAAGAACAGGCTGACCCTTGGCATGGGCTTCGCACGCTTCGTCAACCGCAGCGTTGTATTTTTCAAGCTCAGTACGGTAAATCGCGTCATTGTTGTCCGTGCGTATCATCGGCTTGTGCGTTGGGATAACCGCGACGGGCAGATTGTAAATTTCCTTAAATTCCTCTTCTTCCGTAAGCGCGGTACCTGTCATGCCACCGAGCTTTCTGTACATACGGAAATAGTTCTGCAGCGTAATGGTGGCAAGCGTCTGGCTCTCCCTGCCCACCTGTACGCGTTCCTTGGCTTCAATAGCCTGGTGCAGCCCGTCTGAATAGCGGCGTCCTTCCATAAGACGCCCCGTGAACTCGTCAACTATGATAATCTCGCCGTCTTTGACGACGTAATGAATATCGCGCTTGAAAAGATGGTGCGCTTTCAGCGCCTGAGTGATTTTGTGAGCCATTGCGGAATTCGCGTAATCGGTAAAAAGCTGCGGCATGTCAAGCAACTGTTCAGCCCTTGCAATACCTGCCTCTGTAAGCGCAAGGTTGCGCTCTTTTTCGTCAATTTCAAAATCGGTGTTCACGGACAACTGCTTCGCAACCGCGTCGGCAACGCGGTAAGGCTCTGTGTCGTCCTCGGAAGGACCTGAAATGATAAGAGGTGTACGCGCTTCGTCGATAAGAATGGAGTCAACCTCGTCAACGATTGCAAAGCTGTGGCCGCGCTGAACGGTGTCGCGCTTGTAAACCGCCATATTGTCACGCAGATAGTCAAAGCCCATCTCGTTGTTGGTGCCGTAGGTGATGTCGG
>JAUNNW010000091.1 GCA_030531285.1 Synergistaceae bacterium
GCGTCCTTGCCGAGACCGTTAAGAATAACGCGCAGCGGCTCCCTGCGCACCTTGTCAGCCGAACGCGCAATCCCTATTGCGCCCTCTGCGGCTGCGAAAGACTCATGTCCGGCGAGGAAACAGAAACATTTTGTCTCTTCGGTAAGAAGCATTGCCGCAAGATTGCCGTGTCCGAGACCAACCTTGCGTCTGTCGGCGACAGAACCTGGAACACAAAAAGCCTGCAGCCCTTCGCCTATTTTCTTTGCGGCATCGGCTGCCGTTTTAACCTCTGCTTTGACAGCGTGTGCTGCGCCTATAGTGTAAGCCCAGACTGCGTTTTCAAAAGCGATTCTCTGCACGCCGCGAACTATGGCTTCAACATCCACGCCCTTGGAAAGGCACAACTCGCGCGCCTCCTCAAGGCTGTTGATGCCGTCCGCCTTAAGAAAAAGATCTATTTGTTTTATTCTGCGTTCGTAACCTTCAAAAGTAACCATAAAAAACGCCTCCTACTCCTTGCGCGGGTCAATATACTTGACCGCTTCGGCAAAACGTCCGTAACTGCCGAGATTGTTTTTGTAAGCGTCACGCGGGTCAACGCCGTTTCTGATAGCCTCCATCATCTTGCCGAGCGAAACGTACTCATAGCCGATAACCTCATTGTTTGCATCCAGTGCAAGACGTGTAATATAGCCTTCAGCCATCTCAAAATAGCGGACGCCCTTTGCGTTTGTGCCGTACATTGTACCCACCTGCGAACGCAGCCCTTTACCGAGATCTTCAAGTCCTGCGCCTACAGTAAGACCGCCCTCAGAGAAAGCAGACTGTGAACGGCCGTATGCAATCTGCAGGAACAGCTCGCGCATTGCCGTATTGATTGCATCGCAGACAAGATCTGTGTTCAAAGCTTCAAGCAGTGTTTTGCCGGGCAAAATTTCAGCAGCCATAGCCGCTGAATGAGTCATTCCGGAGCAGCCCAGCACCTCGACAAGAGCTTCCTGAATAATGCCGTCCTTAACGTTCAGCGTAAGCTTGCAGGCGCCCTGCTGCGGGGCGCAGCGGCCTACGCCGTGCGTGAACCCTGAAATATCCTTTATTTCCTTTGCCTCAACCCATTTACCCTCCTCGGGAATAGGTGCAGGCCCATGTTTTGGCCCCTTTGCAACGGGGCACATCCCCTCAAGTTTCTCTGTGTACTCCATATAAAACCCCTCCTTTATATATAGAAACAAAATTAAAAATGCAGTATTTTTTATTCATCATGTCATTTGCAAATATCTTTCGCAATAAAGATTTGCAAAGCAAACCATCCGCATTCGGTACTTGGCAATCAAAGCGCAGCCGCTGACAACCGGCGAATTAAAACTCCCATTCAAACGCCGGGCTGCCTGCGTTAAGCAGACGGCGCTTCATATCCGCGCAGATATCGGCAAGCGCTTCCTTTGTCCTGCCCTCGCAGCGTGCTACAAGCACAGGCTGTGTGTTTGAAATGCGAACCAGTCCCCAGCCGTTTTTATATATAATTCTTGCTCCGTCAACGGTGATAACGTTCAGGTTTTCGGCAAGAGCCTGCTCTTTAAATTTGTCAACAACGCCGCGTTTTTTATCGTCAGGGCAGTCGTAACGCGTTTCTGCCGTTGCCGGATACTGCGGAATTTCTTCCATTATATCAGAAAGTTTTCTGTCAGAATTTGAAAGAATCCTGCAAAGCCGTTCTGCCGCGTAAAAAGCGTCATCGTAGCCAAAATACTCATCGGCAAAGAAAAGGTGACCTGAAACCTCGCCTGAAAAAAGCGCGTTTTGCTCTGCCATCTTTGCCTTAATCAGCGAATGGCCGGCGCACCACCAGAGAGGTTTTCCTCCGTGCTTTTCAACGTCCTCCGGCAGAGCCATTGAACTCTTTACCTCGCAAATTGCGACAGCGCCCGGATTTTTCGCCAGAATTTCGCGCCAGTAAAGCGCCATAAGCCTGTCGCCGACAAGCATATTGCCCTTATCGTCAACAACGCCGAGCCTGTCTGCGTCTCCGTCGTAACCGAAACCTGCGTCTGCACCCTCGCGCGTTACGGCTTCCATAAGCGAAAGCAGATTTCCACGCTTTGTCGGATCCGGGTGATGATTTGGGAAATTGCCGTCAGGCTCCGCGAAAAGATCTACAACCTCACAGCCGAGTTTTCTGAAAAGCTTTGGCCCGTAACAGCCTCCGGCGCCGTTTCCGTAATCGCAGACAATCTTCAGCTTTCTGTTGCCGAGCTGAACCTTTGAAGCCAGCATATTGATATACTCATCGGTAATATCAAGAGAAGAAAATTTTCCCGGAATTTTTGCAACGGCAAAATCGTCAGCTTCAATCATCCTGTAAATATTCTGGATGGCATCGCCCCAAAGCGTTGCTTTTTTAAAAGCAACCTTAAGACCGTTAAACTCCTTAGGATTGTGACTGCCCGTAACCTGAATGCCTCCGTCAGCATCGCATCGGAAGAAACTCCAGTAAAAAGTCGGGGTTGAAGTCACGCCAAGGTCAACAACGTCAACGCCTGCCGCAAGCAGACCCTTTGCCAAAGCAGCCTTAATGCGGCTCGTTGAAAGCCGCACATCGCCGCCCAGCGCAGCCTTGGTAACGCCGCTGCGCACCAGCCAGGTGCCGTAGGCAAGAGCGATAAGCTCAACGTTTTCGCTGGTAAGCTCCTCCTCCGCAAGACCGCGGATATCATACTCCCTGAAAATATGAGCAGGTATTTTTGCCACAACAAAACGCCCCCAAAGAATTGAGATTACTGCGTAATTATACATCCGGATTGTCAAAAAATCAAAAAATTGATAAAAATATGATAGAATACTCGGCGGACGCAAAACAACAAAAAAAACGACGATACAACAGAAGGGAGCTGGTATTATGCGCGACGGCTTTATAAAAACGGCAGCAGTATCGCCTCAGCTCAAACCCGCAGACTGCGAATTCAACGCGAAAGTGCTGTACGAAACAATAAAAGCCGCGGCGGAAGCCGGAGTATCGCTTATAGCGCTGCCTGAGCTTGCAATAACGGGCTGCAGCTGCAAAGACCTGTTTTTCCAGAAAAAACTTCAGCAGGAAGCTAAAAAAGCGCTTGCCGAACTTGCGCGAAACTGTCCATGGCAGACAGCCGCAATCATCGGCATACCATTTGAAAACGGCGGACAGCTCTACGACTGCGCAGCGGTACTTTTCAACGGCAAAATTCTCGGCATAGTCCCCAAAACGAAAAAATCAGCGGACTTTGGCCGCTGGTTTGCACCTGCGCCTGCCGGAAACGGCAAAGCAATACTTGGCGCCGAAGAAATACCGTTCGGCGCAAACCTTCTCTTTAAATGCAACGCAGTACCCGAATTTTGCTTCGGCTGCGAAATCGGAGACGACCTCTTTCTCCCATTCTCCCCGTCGGAAAAACTTGCGGCTGCGGGGGCAAACCTGATAGTGAACTGCCTTGCAGACCCCGAACTTGCAGGGCGCTTTGAATACCGCAAAACGGCAGTCTGCGCCCAGTCCGCAAAGCTTGTCTGCGGACTTGTCGCGGCAAACGCCGGTGAAGGCGAATCAACAAGCGAATGTGTGTACGGCGGTGAAAACTTCATTATTGAAAACGGGCAGCTGCTTGCCTGCGCAAAACCGTTCGGCAACGGCTCCTGCTCTGCTGTCATCGACCTGCAGCGGCTTGCCGCCGAAAGACAGAAACAGCCCAACTACCCTGAACTGAACACAGAAGGCATAGAAACAATCCCTTTTGACCTTCTCCTCCGCGAAACGCGCCTGGAAAGACCGGTGCTTCAGCAGCCCTTTGTACCCGAAAAAAGCGCTGACCGACGTCTTCGCGCGGAGGAAATACTGCAAATCCAGGCGCACGCGCTGAAAAAAAGACTCGAACACACCAAAGCACAGCGGCTTGTGCTCGGCATATCCGGAGGACTTGACTCCACGCTTGCGCTGCTTGCCTGCGCACGCGCGCTTGACCTTGCGGACAAACCGCGCAGCAGCCTGCTGGCATACACAATGCCGTGCTTTGGCACCAGCGGCAGAACGAAAAACAACGCGCAGAAACTCTGCGCCCTTCTCGGCGCCGAACTGCGCGAAATAGACATCAAACCGGCTGTGCGCAGGCACTTCCGAGATCTTGGACACGACGGAAAAACCCGTGACGCAGCATACGAAAACGCTCAGGCGCGCGAACGCACGCAGCTGCTCATGGACGCTGCCAACATGGCAGACGGGATTGTTATAGGCACGGGAGACCTCTCAGAACTTGCGCTTGGCTGGACGACCTACAACGGCGACCATATGTCAATGTACTCGCTCAACGCAGGCATACCGAAAACGCTCGTCAGAGCTCTTGTTGAACACGAAGCGCAGCAGACAGACAGCGAAGAACTCAAAACAGTACTCAAAGATATACTCCGCACCCCTGTCAGCCCCGAACTGCTGCCTGCCGAAAAAGGCGGCGAAACGCAGAAAACGGAAGAAATCATAGGCGCCTACGAACTGCACGACTTCTTCCTCTACTGGTTCCTGCGCTTCGGCTTTTCGCCGGCAAAAATATGCCGTCTTGCGAAATACGCCTTTGAAAACGACTATCCCGAAACAGAAATACTCAAAACGCTCAGAACCTTCCTCAGCCGCTTCTTTGCGCAGCAATACAAACGCAGCTGTCAGCCGGAAGGCGTGCGAACAGGCAGCGCCAGCCTCTCGCCGCAGGACTGGAAAATGCCCGGAGATGCGGAAGCATCGCTTTGGCTTGCGGAAATGGACAAAATAGACGAAGAATACTCACAGCGGTCGTCAAGAAAAACAACGACCTACGAACAATTCAAAAAAAACCGCCTTGCGAAACGCATGGCGGCAAACGTTAAAAAAACAGCGCCGGAAGCGGACAAACCGCGCGTATCCTCAATGGACGCGTTCCTAAAACGATTTGGCGAATAGATTTCACCCTTGCGCGTAACGCTTCTAACACACCTTTAACGCTTCTCTAACACGCCGGCGTGTTAGAAAATGTTGGAAAACAGAACTACGCGAGGCGCAAGGTGCTAATCAAGCCCTTAAATTTTTTAGCTCTGCGGTTTTGATTTCCAACGCCGGAAATTGCTCCGATGACCGCAGGAATAATACAACAGCGTGTCAGCGCCGGCGACAGACGACATAAATCATTGGTAATTGGTAACTATCTTTTATACACAGGAGGTACAAAATGAAAATGTTCTACACAATCGCTCTTATCCTCGCGGCAGTATGCACAATGGTATGCCCGGCAACGGCACAGGCAGAAGCTGCAAAACGCCAGACCGCCGTATTCAAAACAAACATGGGCACATTTGAAATTGAACTCTACAACGACCTTGCGCCCAACACGGTCAAAAACTTTGTTGACCTCACGAAAAAGAAATTTTACGACGGCATCATATTCCACCGCGTCATCGACCGGTTTATGATACAGGGCGGAGACCCGACAGGCAGTGGCATGGGAGGCCCCGGCTACACAATACCCGACGAATTCGGCAAAGGTCTCAAACATGAAGGCAAAGGTGTCCTCTCCATGGCAAATGCAGGACCCAACACAGGCGGCAGCCAATTCTTCATCACGCTTGTCCCCTGCCCGTGGCTTGACGGCAAACACGCCATCTTCGGACACGTCGTCAAAGGCATGGACATCGTTGAAAAAATCGGACACGTTGCGACAGACAGCATGGACAGGCCGCTCAAAAAAGTTGTAATGGAAAGCGTAACAATAAAATAAACAACGGACATAACAACAAAACAGCACTGGAAAAACAAGAAGCAATTACCATACGGACATAAACAAAACGGCTTGGGAAAATTTTAAAAAATCCCAAGCCGTTTTAATTTCTAATTTGCCCAAAATTGCTATTGGGTACACTTAACATCGGGCTTGACTGCCGAAA
>JAUNNW010000092.1 GCA_030531285.1 Synergistaceae bacterium
CGCAGAATGACGGAGAAAAAAAGAGCGCAGAATGACGGGGACAAAAAAACAATAAACCGGCGCGGGAAATTTATACCGTGCCGTTTTTAGCATTTTAAGTTTATTTCTGTTATAATTGTGCCGGTTTGTATAAGTTCTATCTGAAACGGGGTATGAAGATGCATCAGAATGCGCTGAAAATTCTCCGCGAACGCGGCTTTGTGGAGTGGTCAAGCCACGAGGAGGAGCTGGAACAGCATTTTATAAACAATATGGTTACCGGTTATATTGGTTTTGACCCTACGGCAGACAGTCTGCACGTCGGCAATCTTGTCGCGATTATGGGGCTTGCGTGGCTTCAGAAACTCGGACACCGCCCGATTGCCATAGCAGGCGGAGGCACAGGCCGCATAGGCGACCCTTCGGGCAAAACCGCTGAACGCCAATTGCTTGACAACGAGAGAATTGAGCACAATGTTGCCTGTATAGCAAAGCAGCTTGAGCATTTCCTTGATTTCAACTGCGGCGGGAACAGCGCAATTCTTGTGAATAACAATGAATGGCTCGGCAAACTTAATCTCATAGAATTTTTGCGCGATACCGGCAAATTTTTTCCGGTGAGTTTCCTTGTCAACCGCGATTACGTGCGCAGCCGCGTTATGGATCCTGATAAGTCAATTACTTATACGGAGCTTTCGTACATTCTGCTTCAGGCGTTTGATTTTGACAAGCTTAATGAGGATTACGGAGCAACGCTGCAGATGGGCGGCAATGATCAGCAGGTGAACATTATCGCCGGCATGGATTTGGCGCGCAAACGCCGCGGAGCGCAGCTGTACGGCATGACTTTCCCGCTGCTGCTCAATTCGCAGGGCAAGAAGTTCGGAAAGTCGGAGAGCGGCGCCGTCTATCTTGATGAAAAACGGACGAGTATTTACAAGTTCTACCAGTTCTGGATTAACTGCGATGACTCGGATCTTGAAAAATTGTACAAGCTTTTCACTTTCCGTCCGATGGATGAGATAAGGGAAATTCTTGCAAAGCATAACGAAGCGCCGCATCTCCGCACAGGTCAGAAAATTCTCGCCGATGAGCTTACGGCAAGGGTTCACGGCGAAGCGGCGGCAAAACGCGCAAAAGACGCGTCTGCGGTTCTGTTCGGCGAAATGAATATCCGCGAGGCGAATGCAGAGCTGCTTGACACGCTTTCAGCGGAAATTCCGTTCACGAAGCTTGACGCGCTGCCTGAGGGCGGCATGGCGGAACTGCTTGTCGCAAGCGGCGGCTGTCCGTCAAAGGGTGAAGCAAAGCGCAAGCTGAAGGAAGGCGGCATTTACCTGAACGGCGAAAAGTATGACGGCAGGGAGCTTGGAGCGAATGATATGCTTAACGGCGGTTATATCCAGCTGCGTGTCGGCAAAAAAGATTTCAGGCTTGTTAAGATAAAGTAGGCAGCAGTCAGAATTTGTTTCTGAAACAACAAAACTCCGGAACTTGCCGGAGTTTTGTTGTTTGGAATGTCTGCTTAAAGCTCGGAAGCGGTTGTTTTCAATACGCAGATAACGTTTGTTCCCTGCCCTGCCTGCGATTTGATTTCACAGTTTCCGCCGATCAGCTGCATACGCTCGTACATATTGGAAAGTCCGCGGTGTCCCGTTGCGCGAACTTTCTTCAAATCCTTCGGCACCTCGAATCCGCTGCCATTGTCTTCTATTTCCATACGAACAAAGTCCCCGCCGTTTATCAGCCGTATGTTTACGACAGATGCGTCTGCGTGTTGCGCGGTATTTGCAAGCGCCTGCTGCGCAATACGGAAGAAAGCAAGCGTCTGTTCTGTGTCAAGGGACACTTCGTCCGTTTCAGTGGTAAGAATATTTATACCGTATAATTTTGAGCGTCTGTCGGCAAGCTCAATTAGCGATTGTCTGAGTCCGAGTTCAAGCCACGGCGGAGTGAGGTTGTTGCACACTTCGCGCAGTTCCCTGACAGAGAACATTGAAACACGTTCGGCTTCGTCAAGCCGTTTTGCAGCTTCTTCCCGGCTCTGCGAGAGCGAAATAAGACGCAGCCGCTGTACAAGAGCGGTAATTTCCTGTAAAGGCCCGTCGTGTATTTCTCTTGCGAGGTTTGAGCGTACTTCCTCTTGTGCCTTGATTATGTCGCTCAAATAGCGGCGGTTAAGCTGTGCGTTTTCTGCAGCGTCGTGCGCGAGCATTGTTATTGTTCTGCGCAGACGGAGTATTTCTTCCGCTGTTTCGCTGTCAGTTTCTTCCGGAAACTCTTCGCCCCAGTTGAAAGAGGAAATGTCGTCCTCAAGTTTTTTGAGCGGTTTCAATATCAGTTTCCACAGCGAATAGAGGCCGTAGAGGCTGAAAAACGCAAGAAAACCTATGATAAACATGTATGCCATGTTTTTTGCATAGGGAATTGAGTAGCTGAGCGCCATAGAGCGCTTGTACTGGCTGAAAGCATACCATACGAGCAGCAGTGAGCCGATTATCGGCAGCATGGTTGCGGCTGTAAGCCGCAGCAGTATGCTGGTTTTTATTTTTTCAAGCCTTTTCATTCCGCGTTTTCTGAGTTGTTTGCCATAAGTTCGTCAAGCGTTACGATGCCGTATTTTATTGCCAGAAGCATGGCTTCCGTTTTATTTTTTGCCCCAAGTTTGTCGTATATTGACGCAAGATGCGTTTGAACGGTGCGTTCGCTGATGTAAAGCCTGTCGGCAATTTCCTTGCCTGACAATCCCTGTGCGGCGAGTGTCATAACTTCCCGTTCGCGGGTTGATACAGATTCAGGCGGGAAGTTTTTGTTGACCATTGACGACACTTCGCTGTCAAGGTAAACCCCGCCTTTTGCGACAGTGCGTATGGCGTGCGCAAGGCTGTCGGGTGCAATTGTTTTCAGCACGTAGCCGCTTGCTCCGGCGCGGAGTGAAGCAATCACGTACTGTTGGGCGTCGTAAGACGTTAGCATGAGAGTTTTTACATTGAATTTTGCCGCCTGTATTTTTCTTGCGAGACTGACTCCGTCAAGTTTTGGCATACGGATGTCAAGCAGGGCAACCTGCGGGCGGAGAGCCTGTATACCTTCCCATGCCTCTTCGCCGTCTGCGTATTCGCCGACTACCGAGAAATCGTCAATTGCGGTGAGAAAGGCTTTCATTCCTTCTCTTGTAAGCGGATGGTCGTCCGCAAGGACTATAGTAATTTTGTCTGTCATTTTATGCCACTCCCGTCATGTTTGCTGGCTGCTATTATACAATTGTGCAAGCGGCTTGAAAATAAGTATTTTTACGCAAAATTTACGCATGAGAAATGCAAGTTTGACAGCTGAAATGACCCTGTGAGCAGCACGCAGTGTATCCGTGTTCAAAACAAACGCAAATCCCCGGACGTATATCGGGGACTTTTTGATGTTTTGCAAATTGAAAAACGGAAGCAATAGTACTATAATTGCTTGCAACAGGCAGTATTTCTTTTTTCCATACATTGTGCAGCGGAGGAGATTTTTTATGACAATCAGATTTGAAAAGGTTCAAAACCCGGGCAAATGCCCTGAAAACATCGGAGAAATTCCGTTTGGCTCAGTATTTTCCGACCACATGTTTATATGCGATTATTCGCCGGAAAAAGGCTGGAATGACGCGCGCATAGTGCCTTTTGGTCCTTTTACGATTTCGCCTGCTTCACAGGTGCTTAATTATGCGCCGGAAATTTTTGAAGGCATGAAGGCATACCGCACGGCAAGCGGCAAAATTCAGCTTTTCCGTCCGGAAGAGAACATCAAACGTATGCAGCGTTCTGCAGAACGCCTCTGTCTGCCGCAGATGGACGCGGAGCTTTTTATGGAAGCTCTTCGCGAGATCGTCAAGGTTGACCGGGCATGGGTTCCTGACGGATTTGGCACATCTCTTTACATCCGTCCGATCGAGTTTGCAAATGACGTTCATCTCGGAGTCAAAACGCCTAAGAACTGTATTTTTACAATTATCACAAGCCCCGTCGGCAGTTATTTCAAGGAAGGCGTCAATCCTGTCCGCATGATGATTGAGCCTGACGATGTCCGCGCAGTACGCGGAGGCACAGGTTATACTAAATGCGGCGGCAACTACGCATGCTCGCTCCGCGCAGGCGAACAGGCAGCGCAGAAAGGCTTTGCCCAGGTGCTTTGGCTTGACGCAATCGAGAAGAAATATATCGAAGAAGGCGGCGGTATGAACGTTATGTTCAAAATTGACGGAAAGGTCATTACACCGATGCTTACAGGTTCAATACTTCCCGGCATCACAAGAATGTCAATTCTTGAAATTATGAGAAGTGAAGGAATTCCGTGCGAAGAACGCCTTATCAGCGTTGACGAAATCCGCGAAGCAGCACGCGCCGGCAAGCTTGAGGAATGTTTCTGCTGCGGAACTGCAGCTGTAGTTGGACCTATTGGGGAACTTGATCTCGGCGATGAAAAATTCCTTATCAACGATTTCAAAACAGGTCCCATTGCGCAGCACCTCTATGATACGCTCACAGGAATTCAGTGGGGCAAAATTGAAGACAAATTCGGCTGGACAGTCCCGGTCTGCTAAAAGTTGCAATTTACTGCAAATTAAAAGGACTCTGTTTGACAGAGTCCTTTTTTAGCGCAGCTTACTGCTTATGACATATAGCAGTTATTTATGCACTTTCCGCAGCTTTTCCGCGAATTCGGCACCTTTTTTGCAGTCTACGAGGTCGTCAAGTTTTGGCTTAAAGTAATTCGGGCCTTTTGCAACCTTGCCGTTAGCATAATAAACAGGCTTGCCGTCTTCACCGAGTTTGCTCATGTTGCTTTCGTAGATGCGGTGCATTGCTTCGTTTATGTCCATTCCGAGCAGGTTTGCCATTCCTATTTCAACGACACACAGGTCACCGAGCGCGTCAATTATTTCAACATTCTGCGCATCAAATTCTTCCGTATTTTCAATGCCGTGCTCGTACATCCTTGCAACGGTTTCAGCCGCCTCTTTCAGTTCGTTGAATTCTTCCTCGACAAGCATAAGCCTGTGGCGGATAAGCTCTGCCATATTTTCTTTCGGATTTTCAAACTTTTCCTGAAATTCCCTTACAAATGCTACCCAGTCATGATTTTCCGACATATTGCTGCCTCCCGAAATATATTAAAAATCAATAATTGGTAATTATATTCTTCTTTCCCTCACCGTTTTTTCTTTTCCCCATTCAAGCGCGAGGAGGAAATTTCTTGCTTTCATTTCTTCAAGCTGCGGCGTGATTTCGGCTGTTCTGACAAGTGGTATTTCAAGCCGCACTTCGACTGATTCGCCGTAGCTCAGAGCTCTGTTTTCTTCGCCGAAGCTATATTTGTCAAGGGTTGTCAGCAGCGTTTTTGAATAATCGTAGCCGCAGACAAGCCTGAGCGGAAGACAGAATTCCATTTCCACAGCTTCGCAGGCTTCTGCGGCAAGCCTTGCTGCGTCCCCGTAAGCGTCAATAAGCCCTCTTATGCCGAGCTTTATGCCTCCGAAATAGCGCGTTACGACCAGCAGAGTATTGTCCAGCCCGCAGCGTTTCAAAGCGCCGAGAATGGGGCGGCCTGCAGTTCCTGCGGGCTCTCCCGCATCTGAACAGTGTTCAAGTACGCTGCTTGTTCCTATTCTGTATGCCCAGCAGTAGTGTGTTGCCTTCGGGAATTTTACGCTTATTTCTTTCAGCTTTTCCTGTGCTTCGGCAGCGTCCAAAACCTTGCGCACGGAGCCTATGAAACGCGAGCGCTTTACAGTTGTTTCAACGTCGGTCTCAAGCGACGGAGCCCTGAAAAAAGCGTTTACTGAATCCATCCCTCTTTAAGCCGCTTCC
>JAUNNW010000093.1 GCA_030531285.1 Synergistaceae bacterium
GCGAAAACGCACATTGTTATAACTTCCTGAATGATTTTAAGCTGCGGAAGCGTGTAACACTGAAAGCCGAGTCTGTTGCCGGGGACCTGAAAACAGTATTCAAAAAAAGCTATGCACCAGCTGACAAACACGGCAACGTAAATCGGTTTTGAGCTGAGATTTTTAAGGTGTCCGTACCATGCATAGGTCATAAATACATTTGAACAAAGCAACAACATTAACGGATATATTTTCTGCATACTTTTCACTTCCGCCCGTACAGAGTGGAGATGCGGCCGTTAAAATTTAACTTCAGGAGCCGGTTTTTCAGCCTCTGCTGTTTCAAAATACGCAGCAGGCTTAAAGCCGAAGAAATTCGCAATGATTACGTTTGGAAAACGCTGCACCGCATTGTTCAGATTTCTTGCTGTTCCGTTGTAGTAACGGCGCGCAAGTTGGATTTCGTCTTCGATTTTCGAAAGCTGTTGCTGAAGATCAAGGAAATTGACGTTTGCCTTAAGCTCCGGATAATTTTCCGCTACTGCAAAAAGCGTGCGAAGCGTTGAAGCAAATTCGTTTTCTGCGGCAATGCGTTTTGCCTCATCAGGTCCAGCCTGCGTTACTGCCGAACGTGCCCTGGTGATGTTGTCAAAAGTTTCCTGTTCGTGCGCGGCGTAGCCTTTGACCGTTGTGACAAGATTGGGAACAAGGTCAAAACGGCGTTTGAGCTGAACGTCAATGCCGCTCCATGCCTCATCTTTAAAATTCCTAAACTTCACAAGATTGTTGTAAGTACCCATAAGCCACATGGCAAACACACCGAAAATTATTATTAAAACGATAAGTACAGTCATACTGTCCGCCTCTTTTCAAAATTGCTGTTTTTTAATACAAAATCCGTTGCCGTATTATAGCATATTCCATAAAGAAAGATTCACTCTTAGAAGCGTTCACTTGAGGAACACTAAAAATGTTGCGCAGTAAAAGTGAATGTCTTTAAAACTCCGGCAGATTTTCGAAAAGCTCACCGCCAAGCTGTACGTAGTCGTCAAGCTCCTCCGCGGCATTGTTTATTTGTTCTTTGACGCGGAGAGGCGCCGTGCCTCCGAGCGTCAGGCGGCGGGAAACTGCCGTTTCCGGCGTAAGCAACGGGAGCAGGTCCTCTTCCGCCTCAGGAATAAGCTGTTTCCATTCTTCAAGTGTAAGTTCCGTAAGCGCACATCCCTTTTCAACACAGTATGCAACCGTTTTGCCTACCTTGGCATGAGCCTGACGGAAAGGAACACCCTTTACGACAAGATATTCCGCAACGTCAGTGGCAAGGATAAGCCCGTCACTGAAACCGCGCTTTGCCGCCCCCTCATCAACTTCAATCTCCTTGAGCAACGGAGGCAGCACGGAGAAAATTCCCTTCATAATCTCTATTGCTTCAAACAGCGGACGCTTGTCCTCTTGCAAATCGCGGTTGTAGGTTGACGGAACACCCTTCATAAGCGTCATAAGCTGCGTGTACGCACCGGCGAGAAGCCCTGCCTTGCCGCGTATAAGCTCAAGCACGTCAGGATTTTTCTTCTGCGGCATAATGCTCGAACCTGTGCAGTAGGCATCCGGAAGCTTCACCCAACCGAACTCCGTAGTGAAATAAATAATTAAATCTTCTGACAGACGGCTTGCGTGCTGACCGAAAACCGCAGCAAAATGCAGCAGGTCAAGAAAATGGTCACGGTGCGAAACGCTGTCCATGCTGTTGTCAGAAACCTTTGAGAACCCGAGATCCTCAGCCGTAAATTCCCTGTCGAGCGGCAGAGTAGAGCCTGCAAGAGCCGCGCTTCCGAGAGTACACTCGTCAACAGCGTCATACGCCGCAAACAGACGGTCTGCATCGCGCAGAAACGCCCTTGCATGCGCCATCCAAAACTGTCCCATAGAAATCGGCTGTGCCTGCTGAAGATGCGTGTAACCGGGGACAACACGGTCTGCCTGCTCGTCCGCCTTCTCAAGCAGAACGGAAATAAGCTCCCTAAGACCTTCCCAAAGCTCAAGAATTTCCTTCCTTAAATAGAGGCGCACCGTCGTATTCACCTGGTCGTTGCGCGAACGTCCCATGTGCAGTCTCGCACCTGTTGCTCCGCAAAGCTCCGTCAAACGCGCCTCAATATTCATATGCACATCCTCGAGAGAAATTTTGGGAACAAACCTGCCCTCTCTTATCTCATCCGCTATTACAAGCAGATTGTCCTCAATCGTTTTCGCTTCCTCTTCGGAAAGAAGCTCTACCTTTCTCAACATTCTCACGTGGGCAATACTGCCCCGTATATCGGCAAACGCCATGCGCCAGTCGAGATCAAGCGACTGCGAAAAATTCACCACAGACTCCGCCGTATCCTGAGAAAAACGCCCCTTCCACATACCCTTAGGCATAAGCGACACTTCCTTTATCCTATTGTTCTTTATATTGTAACAAAAAAACTATAAAATTAAACTGAAGGCTGTTTAAATTTTCAAAATCTGTGTTATAATTGTGCGCGGTTGGATTTTCAGAGCATCGTTTCCAGCAAAACCTCAATTTACGGAATAAAGAGAAAACATGATTATTTATCACATCAGCTATGCAGGCGGACTGTTTTTCCTTTGGGCGGAACATTCGTTCGTCAATGAAAATATTGTAAAAGACGGGCATACTCACCCGTTCTGTGCATCATGCGAAGAACTGCAAAAACTGCTGAAAAAAGCAGACATGACGCCTGCCGAAACACAGATGCGCTGCTACACGGCAAACGTAACTTTGCCGGCATCAAACGACATACCTCTGCCATCATCGGAAATACTCGGAGAATACGAACCGGACAATCTGTTGCTTCAGGAATTTGAGGTACCCGTGCTTCCGCTTACCTCCGAAAACATGGAAAAATTCAAACAGCTTGAAGACCGCGACAGGCGGCTTTCAATACCCGGTGTAATGCCTGGGAACGATGCGCTCTTCATGATTGAAAGCTACAAATATGCCTCATTGCTTGCGTTGCGCGGCTGCTTCATACCGTACATGAAAAAAACCTCAGACGGCTGTTTCTCATGCTGGGATCCCCTGTATCTTCCGAAATACCATACTGAATACACCGCGCACCTCAACAACATACCTCCTGTCCTGAAAAATTTCAGAATAGGGAAGGTAGCCGCGCCGAACGATGACAGACAATTCGGCATGGCAATACTCGAAAGATTTGTTGACGGAATAATCCGAACCGCACAGACAAAAAACGCCAAAGGCAAACTCATCAACATTGACAACACGCACGAAATGTGGCTTCGCTCGCTTACCTGGGCGCGCACCTCACTCACGCGCTGGAACGAAGAACTCCGCTCAGTATATCCGCAGATTGCGGCATGGGCGGACGAAGCAAAAACGGGAAGCGGCGAACCCTGGCGCCTAATACTCAGGCTTGAAGAACCAGAACACATGGACGACGACACACGCTGGCTCGTCACATGGCATATACAGGCATTGCGCGACGAAAGCATAATCATACCGGCAGAACGTGTGTGGAACCCAACAGCAGCTGAGCGCGGCTGGTTTGAAATGATAGGTGAAAACCCGAGGAAATACCTGCTTCAAACTCTCGGAATGATAGCAGACTACGTCCCACCGATAGAAGACAGCCTCTACAAACCAAATCCTGCAGCCTGCGAATTCACCGCACAACAGCTTTACGAATTCATGACCAATGCCCTTCCGCGCCTTTCGGAAGACGGCGTACGCGTACAGTACCCTGCCGCATGGGGCAACCCTGAAGACCGCGTGCGCTTTGCCTTCAGCGGAGACCTTGAAGACAATACCGCCTTCTCGTCACAATCCGGGCTTCCGCTAGACGAACTGCTTGACGTAAACTGGAACATAACACTCGGCGACGAACTGCTCACACAGGAAGAAATACAAAAACTTGCGGAACTGAAAACACCGTTCGTAAAGCTTCACGGCAAAGTCGTCTTCGTTGATAAAGAAGAACTCGCTAAAATTATGGCAAATTTGAAACAGTTGCCGGAAAAAATCGACCGCCGCTCCGCACTGCTATCAACACTCTCCGGAAATTACGACGGACTATATCTCAGCTCCATGCAGAAATCGGGATGGCTCAACAACGCAGTCGACGTACTCACAGGCAAAAAGAAACTGCCGGAACTTGAAAAACCTGAAAATTTCTGCGGCACACTCCGCCCCTACCAGCTGCGCGGCCTCTCATGGCTCGACTGGCTGACAAAATTAGGACTCGGAGGCTGTCTCGCAGACGACATGGGGCTCGGCAAAACCGTCGAAACTCTCGCCCTTCTGCAGCAGCAGAAAAACGAAGGCAAAACCGGACCTGTGCTGCTCGTATGCCCCACCTCCGTCGTCGAAAACTGGCGCCTTGAAGCAGAACGTTTCGCCCCCCAGCTGAAAACTCTTGTCCACTACGGCATGGGCAGAATGCGCGGCGATAAACTTGCAAGAGCTGTTAAAAACAACGACCTTGTAATAACCTCCTACTCTCTTTTAAGCAGAGACTTTGCGACGATAACGAAAATTAACTGGCGCGGTGCGATACTCGACGAGGCGCAAAACATAAAAAATCCTCTGACGCGGCAGTCAAAAACGGCACACTCCGTCACTGCAGACTGGCGCCTTGCGCTCACAGGCACCCCTGTTGAAAACCACGTCGGCGACCTTTGGTCGGTGCTCAAATTCTGCGTACCCGGACTGTTGCCCAACAAAACGCGCTTCGCAAGGGAATTTCTGCGGCCGATACAAACGGGCAATACACAGAAACTCTCCAAACTGCGCCTTATGACAGGACCCTTCATACTGCGCAGGGTAAAAACCGACAAAGAAATCATCGCAGACCTTCCGGACAAAATCGAAAGCCGTGAATTCTGCCCGCTTAGCCACGAACAGGCATCTCTCTACGCCGCCGTGCTCAAAAACCTGGAAAACAGACTGGCGGCATCCAGCGGCATACAGAGAAAAGGACTTGTCCTCTCCACCATCACAAACCTGAAAGAAATCTGCGACCACCCGTCGCTCTACCTGAAAGACAATGCTGAAATTGCAAACCGCTCAGGCAAACTGGCGCGTCTTGCCGAACTCACCGATGTCATGCTCTCTGCCGGCGACCGCACGCTCATTTTCACGCAATACGCGGCAATGGGCAAAATCATAAAAGACTACCTACAGGAAACCTTCGGAGCAGAAGTACTTTTCCTGCACGGAGGACTGACAAAAGACAAACGCGATGCGCTCATAAGACGCTTCGCAAAACCAAACGGACCTCAGATATTCGTACTCTCGCTCAAAGCCGGAGGCACGGGACTCAACCTCACAAACGCCAATCACGTCATACTCTACGACCGTTGGTGGAACCCTGCCGTTGAACAGCAGGCAGTAGACAGGGCATATCGCATAGGACAGAAACGCAACGTACAGGTACACTACTTTTGCTGCAAAGGCACGCTCGAAGAAAAAATCGAGAAATTCATCAACTCAAAACAGCAGGTTGCCGAAGCCGTCGTACGCGAAGGCGAAAACTGGCTCACAGAACTATCCGACTCGGAACTGCACGAACTCTTTGCACTCAGCATAGTGGAGGAAGAAAATGACTGACCTTTATCTGCGCGGGGGAATACGCTCCCGTCTCACAACAGGCACAGCCGACACCGAAAAACTTAATTGGTGGGGCAGACGCTGGATAGAAAC
>JAUNNW010000094.1 GCA_030531285.1 Synergistaceae bacterium
TTCAAGTCTGTCTTTTTCTGCCGCCGTCATATACATTTTCAGACCTTCGGCGGCAACGTACAGTTCAGCGCCGCGTTCGTTTCTTGCCTGCATGAGCGGACGGAAGACTGAAACGGCGGCACATGACGCGCCGAAAACAACGAACGGGAACGGGTTGTTGCCGAGAGAAACGACAATCAACGCACCGATTCCGACAAAAATAATCTGCAAAAGAATGCGACGAAAAAACGTTCCAAAATTGAGCTGCCCCGGCTTTTTGCCGCGCTGCATTGCTGTCAGGAACATAATAACACCACCGATACCGCACGCAAACATATCCAGCGGGAAAAGCTCGTTGCTGCGGAAATAAAGCAGCGCGACACCTAAGACATAAAACAGGGCAGCAACGGAAAACGGGGCTGTGTTGTTTTCGTAAAGTCTGCCAAGCTGCTGTCTGCATGCTGTTTTAACGCTGATTTTCGCAGAGTTCAGCGTTTCGTACTGTTCACAGGACAAGTCTACCGCATCACAGTTATCAAACAGTCTGCTATGCAGCTGTCTTTCGTCTTCTGTCAGATTTTCGGGCAGAGTATCCGTTTTATGCAGGGTATAACTGACCGGAGTTTTAAAAATCAGCTTCCGTTCTCCGCCGGTTCTCTCAATCGTAAGCGCTCCTTTGACCGCAAGGTCTACGATATCCGAAGAAAGCAGCGTCCTGTCGTCAAACTCAAGCTTTTCGGCATAGGCCAGCGCCGCAGGCGATATTCCTTCAGGAGCGTGAAACAGCGGTATCACCGGCTTGACAGGATCACGCCCCCAGCGGTTCCATGCGTAAAAAAGCCAGCTGAACACCGCAAGGAAGACCAACATTCCGATAACGGAATGTGTTTTCGGATCGTCAAGCTTAGGGAGCGGCGGCTGATCAACAATCCCTTTTTTCCAGCCGAAAGCAATCGTAAGCCCCTCTCCCGGGTGCAGTGTGCGGAGAGTCTGAACAGCATTTTCCGCAGTAAGCAACGCATCGCTTTTTGAACCTTTCTCTCCGAAGCTTCCGACGTACCACTCAATCGCCGTAAAACCTTTTCCGAAAGCCGTTTCCGGAAGCTGTACCGCACAGGAAGCACGGCATATCGGGAAATCCCATTCATTTCCCGTAACATTCCAGTACAGCTCGTCATGATCTTCGAAAAAGCCTATTTCACCCCTGACAGTATAAAACAGGGTAAAAACGTGTATGCCGCGCGGTATAACGGCGTCTGCGCTTCCTATGCGAATCAGGCATTCGCTGCCTGCGCGTTCGATTGAGCAGGGCACCTTTTCTCCGTCCAAAAGCACTCCGTCAAGCGCAAAACCAACAGGCCGCCTGCGTCTCTGGGCATCGGTGCGCACAACCGGAATTTTTCTGATTATGCCGTGTGTTACGTTCACGTTTTCAACGTTTATTTTTATACTTTCCTTAATGCGCAGGTCGCTGTTTTTCTGAATTGAAACAAGCTGTTTGTAATCAAGAATTTCCTCAGCCGCAGAAACCGGCAGAGGTACAAACAAAAACAGGAACAGTACGGACAAAACAGCATACAGTTTTTTCATATTGCAATCTCCTGACACACCACAACTTTGGACATACGCTGCCAACCGCATATCTTTCGCTTATAATTATACATTATCGCAGGAAAAAATTAACAGCACCTTTATTGTGTATTTCCTATTTGCGAATTTTTAAACAAAAGTTAAAAAAAATCAAAAGCGGTTGACAAAAATAAAAATACTGATAGACTTTAGAACTGCTTATATGCAGATAAGAGAAAGGATATACAGATGGACAGTTTGGAACTTCAGAAGCTGCTTACGGAACGTATGCAGACCATGCCGAACAAGGCACGCAGGGTTACCGAATACCTGCTCTCACATATGCGGGAAGCCTCATACCTTTCAATAGGGGCAATCGCCGATCAGCTTAATGTGTCAAAAGCGCAGCTCGTCAGAGTTTCTCAAAATCTCGGATTCCACGGTTACTCAGAGCTTAAGGCTGCAATTCAGGACTGCGTACTCGAACAGATCAACCCATCGGCGCTCCTTGCGCGTGCACAGCATTCTGACAACAGTATTGAAGAAAGCATATACCACGCCGAACTGGTAAATATTGAAGATACGATGAAACAGATTACAGACAAGGACGTTGACTATTTCTGCGAGCTGCTTTCAAAAGCGAACAACATATACTGCGTCGGCTGGGGAATATCCTCTCTGGTAATGGAAATGCTTCAGCTCCGGCTCACGGTAATGGGCTGCAAGGCAGCACTTTTCCGCAGAGGCGGACTTACTCTTTGGGAGCAGATGCGCTGCGTCAAAAAAGGCGATGTCGTAATAACGTGCGAGCTTCCGAGCTACACAGTCGAGGTAAGCGAATCAATAGAGATAGCCAAACAGAACGGCGCAAAAATCGTTACCATCAGCGATTCGCCCGCAGCACCCGTATGCCGCTCCGCAAATCTCAGTTTCTACGTGTCTGCTTCAAGCCCAACTTTTGGAAGCAGCATTATCGGTCCTCTTTTCCTTACGCACATACTTACTTCGGCTCTTGCCATATCGCTTGGTGAAACCGCCAAACAGGCGCTTGACAAGCAGGCTGAGTTCCTGCATGACGAGCGTATTTTCCACCCCATATTCGGGCTGAAATATTAATCCCAAGAACATGACGACCGGCTTATGCCGGTCGTTTTATTTTTACAAACTGCTGAATAAAGCTCCGTCTTTATAAGGAACAGAACAGTCTGTTCAAATTTTGTCCGTATCTTAATGCCCTCGAAAAAACAGTCTCCCTTGCGGGAGACTGTAAACGCATACTGCGTAATTAACGTTTTGAGAACTGTTTGTTGGCTCTTGCTTTCGGCTGTCCGACTTTTTTGCGTTCGACCATTCTCGGATCGCGCCTGAGCAGGCCCGCTTTTTTAAGAACCGGACGAAGTTCCGGATTAAATTTGATGATGGCTCTTGCAAGACCGAGTGAAACCGCGCCTGACTGTCCGGTAAGACCGCCGCCATGCGCATTGACAAATACGTCTATCTTGCCTTCAAGACCTGCAACGGCAAGAGCTTCTTTGGCTTTTGACGCCCAAATCGGACGCGGGAAGTAATCCTCTACTTCGCGGTTGTTGATAAGAAACGCACCTGCGCCTTCACGAATACGGACGCGTGCGATGCCGTTCTTTCTTCTGCCTGTGCCCCAGATAAAGGCCGGAGCCGCCGTTTTCTTTGCTGCCATAACCTTATCCCCCTGTCTTACTTAAGCTCTTCAGGCTGCTGTGCCGCATGCGGATGTTCAGGGCCTGCGTAGACTTTGAGTTTGCGATACATGTCACGACCGAGTTTCGTTTTCGGAAGCATGCCTTTAATAACTCTTTCGATAAGGTGCTCCGGTTTGCGCTCAAGCACCTCTTTGTAGGTTTCTGAACGGAGTCCGCCCATGTAACCCGTATGGTGCTTGAAGGTTTCCTGATCAAGCTTTTTGCCGGTAAGACCGATTTTTTCGGCGTTTACGATCACCACACAGTCGCCCGTGTCAACGTGCGGCGTGTAGGTCGGTTTGTCTTTGCCCATAAGTATGCGGGCTGCCTGTACTGCAAGACGGCCAAGGTGTTTGTCTGTTGCATCTATAACGTACCATTTGCGTTTAACTTCTTCACCTTTGGCCATGTAAGAACGTGTTCCCAACATGTTGTTTCCTCCTAAATGAAGCTGCTTTTTTCTGTTTTATTTCCAAATCTTCTTTCTCCTTCCTTTATGTGGCGATTGCGAAGGTTCGCCACCGGGAAGGCGTCCGCCGTTAACGTGGGAAAAACGGCTGACGGAAGGAAGTTTTTGGCTTTTTATCTGCTAACGGATAATCAGCTGAAGTATCGAGAGAACCATGAATGCTGCAATGAGTCCGGCTGTTGCTTTGTGAAGCCCGCTCATGCGCTGCCATGTTCCGTTGCCGCTCATATCAGCCTGCGTGCCGCTGCCGAACGCACCGGTAAAACCGCCGCTCTTTCTGTGCTGCATAAGCACGACCGCAATAAGAGCTATGCAAACTATGACGTGAATCACTGTCAATACTGCTTTCATACGTAGCACCTCCAAGAATGCAAACCGCCCGGACTGCCTCCAAGCGATAATACTCCAAGTTACATACAAGGGAATATTATACACTTTTTTGCGCTGCGCGCAAGAACTTTTTTTATTTATTTTCCTGCTCTGAAAATCTGTACTCCGCCTTTGCTTTCCGTACGGTTAAACCGCATAAAAAGCTGTCTGAGCGCCGCAAGTGCCTTTGCCCTGTGCGATATTTTTTCCTTTATTTCAGCGCCAAGTTCGGCAAAACTTTTATCGTAACCGTCCGGAATAAAAACAGGGTCATAGCCGAAACCGGAATCTCCCCGCGGCTCCTCTGCGATTTTTCCGCCGCAGTAACCCGTAACCGACAAAGGCTGTGCACTTCCCGTAAAGACAACCGTCAGACACGCCACAAAGCGTGCGTTTCTGTTTTCTCTGCCCTTAAGCTCGCCAAGCAGCCAGCCTGTTCTGTCAGCGTCGCTGCCTGAGACTATTCTTGCCGAGTTTATTCCGGGCAGTCCGCCCAGAGCTTCGACTTCAAGCCCGCTGTCGTCGGCAAGGGCAGACATTCCTGCCGCCTCTGCCCAGGCTCTTGCCTTGAGCAGCGAATTTTCGGCGTAGGTTGAGCCTGTTTCTTCAACGTCAAGTTCAGGAATAAGCTCTTTTCCGAACAAGAGCTCAATGCCGGCAGGCGCCAAAGCTTCTTTCATTTCTTTGTATTTGTTTGCGTTTCCGCTGGCAAGCACTATTTTCATGAAAACATTTTCTCCTCGTATTCCGTCAGTTCAAGCGCTTCACGCTGGAGTCTCTGAAGCTCGGACACTCCCTTGCCCGCAAGTTCCGTAAGCCGGTGCAGTTCATCAGGGGAGAACACCCCGCCTTCGCCCGTACCCTGAATTTCTACAAAATCGCCGCGTCCGGTTATGACGAAATTTGAATCCACTTCGGCTGAAGAGTCCTCTGCATAGCAGAGGTCAAGCATCGGAACACCGAGCACCATGCCGCAGCTTACGGCAGCAATCTGCTCTTTAAGCGGTATTTTTATAAGTTTTTTTTCTCTTTCCATCGTGCGCAACGCATCGAAAAGCGCCACAAAACCGCCGGTTATTGATGCCGTACGCGTGCCGCCGTCAGCCTGCAGGACGTCGCAGTCTATCGTTACCGTGTATTCGCCAAGCTCGTCAAGCTTGACAGCCGCACGGAGAGAACGCCCTATAAGCCGCTGAATTTCCGTGCCGCGGGAATTCGGCTTGCCCTTGCTGATTTCGCGGCTGTTCCTTTCCTTTGTGGCGCGCGGAAGCATTGAATATTCCGCTGTCACCCAGCCCTGTCCCGTACCGCGGAGAAAAGGAGGCACCCTTTCTTCCACCGAAGCCGTACAGAGTACTCTCGTATTCCCGCATTCTATGAGGCAGGAACCTTCCGCGTACATGTTGCAGTTTCTTTCAAGCTTTAC
>JAUNNW010000095.1 GCA_030531285.1 Synergistaceae bacterium
TGCTTCAGGAGCTTACGTCGCGCGTTTCGGAAACGGATTTTGACCGTTTCCCGACGCCGTTTGCCGCGATTGCGACCGACCTTCAATCGGGAGAATCCGTTGCCCTGCGCTCCGGCAATCTTGCCTCCGCCCTGCGAGCCTCAATGTCTCTGCCGGCAATTTTTGAGCCTTGGGAGAGAGACGGGCGGCTGCTTGTTGACGGCGGACTGAAAGCAAATCTGCCGGTTCTGCTTGCAAAGAAGATGTTTCCGGGACATCCTGTTATCGCCGTAAATCTTTCTCCTATGTCGATAGAGGGCAAGAGCGGCAAGCTTGATTCTGTGTTTTCCATTGCGGCGCAGTCGCTTGAAATTCTTATGCACGACCAGATTGTTGAAAACTGCAGGGCGGCAGACCTTGTTATTCAGGTTGACTGCAAAGGGCTGGGAACTCTTGATTCAGACGGCTACGACAAAATTATGGACAGAGGCGTAACTGCCGCAGAGGAAAAAATAGACGAGCTGAAAGCGCTTGTAGACAGCTATCACCGTTATGTTCCCGCGGCAATGCACAACGGGCCGGAGCCTTCGAAACAGCTTATTGTAGGTGAACTTGTAGTTGCGGGAGTGCCGCAGAATATTGCCAAAACTTTTCAGGAACGCTACCGCAGCTGGATAGGAAAACCGCTTGACATGGGGGACATTTCTGCGGCTGTAAAAGAAATGTCAGCCCGCAGCGAAATAAATTCAGTTGAACCAAAAATAGACAATATCAGCCGTGAGATAGTGCGCGTAACGCTTGACGTTCAACAGCCTCCAAAGGTTGAGCTCAGCCTTTCAGGCTACAGTTCCAACCTTAACAGCGACCGCTGGCTTTCCGTCGCGGCGCTCGGGCACAATCTGCTTTTGGACGGAGATACCGCGGATTTGGAGCTGCGCGGCGGCACAAACTGGGGCATCATGGGGCGCTACTTTACGCCGCTTACCAAAAACAACTGGCAGTTTGGCCTGTCCGCAGCGCTGATTACGGAAGACAATGTTTATTCAGAGAATGGCACCAAATATATTGACAACGGTGATGGCACCACATTTTCCTATACACAGCATGATCCTGACAAATACAAACGTTTCAGCGGCAAGGCAATGATTTACAAAAACCTTGCCAGAGACAAAATAAGGCTCGGCATTGGGTATGCTTTCGGACACACAGATTACGATTACGGGCTGACGCTTTCTGACAAAGCCTACGGAGACGTGAGACGGTTCCATACCGAAGACGTTACTTTGCGCGGCATAACTGCGTCCGTCGGCATAAATTCTCTGGACGATCCGATTGTGCCAACAAAAGGCTTTGCTTTAATGAGCGATATTTGGTTTCCGCACGGCAAGAATATTTTCTCACGCACGGAGTTCACCGCTAAATTCCCGCTTAAATCAAACTGGCTGTTTTCTGTGACCGGAGGATTGAATACTGCTGCTTTCGGTCTTCAGACAGAAGGTTTTCTTCCGCCGCACTATGCATCGCTCGGTTCGAGAAATGAACTTTGGACGCTTGCCGCCGAGCCTTTGTTCGGCGAACAGACGTACTGGGGCAAGCTGTCTGCTTCAAAAGTGCTGATGAAGTCTTGGTGGGGCGGCATAAACACGGAATTTTTCGTTGCCGGAGGCAGGACCTCAATCGGTTGGAACGAAACAGCTTATACTGCCTGGGAAGCAGGTATTCAGTTCGGCATTCCGACGAATTTCCTGCCAGGCTCTTTTATTGTCGCCTACGGACAAAGCAGGGCTCACGATGCGTTGTATGATCACTACAGACCAGACAGAAACGAGTTTGTAATCGGTTACACGCTCGGCATACCGAAATGGTGGAAAGGCCCGCTGCCGTAAAAATACAATGACGATGGTAATTATCAAAAGAGCCGGCTTATTGCCGCGCTCTTTTTTTGTCCAGTTCGTCCAGCTCAATTATGCACCACAGACAGGTTACCGAAAGCACTCCGAGTATCGGTGAGATCAGCCTGCCGGTGTAAAGCGAAAGCATTGCAGAGGCAATGCCCGCCAAAAGAAACACAGGCCAGATTTTTTTCGTAAACCGTTCTTCGCTTTTTATAACTGCCGGATGAAAAATCCAGATTATAAACAGCGTCGCCGCACCGACAATAATACCGTCGAAATTCAGTATGTCAGTTATACATCCTGCCGCACACAATTCATTCATTTTGCTGCCTCCTTTTTTCAAGCCATTTTTCTGCTCTTTCCGTCAGGTCGCCCTGCAGTACAACCTTGTTTTCTTCAACGTGCGCCCCGCAGCCGAGAGCTTTCCGCATTTCCTTTGCCAGAGCTTCAAGCCCAAACGCCGCATCTTGCGGAAAAACAACAAGGGTGACAACCTTTCCGCCGCGTCCGGCAGTTTGTCTTTGAAGGCTGTAACGCCGAAGTTTTGCTTTGTGCATGGTATTTTCGCCTTTTAAAACAGCCGGTGTAACCGTATTTTTAACATCTTTTTTCTCAGCATTTTTACCGAGAAGAGCACCGAGTGATATGCCGAAACTTCCGCCGTTAAGCGAAATTTCTTCCGGGAGTTCCTTTTTTTTCTTGCCGTTCTTCATGGGAGTGCAAATTTCCCCTTTCACATTTGTGCCGCAATTTGGTATGATTATACAGTCATTTAATAATTTAGGCGAGGCGTTTTCATGGACGGACTTGATCTTTACAGGCAGAATCTGCTTTCTTTTATAAAAATGATCGGCGGCTTCGGCGATTTGCTTGAGCTTCATTCAGGCACAACCGCTGCTTTTTCCGGCACACCTTATGCGGATGAAAACTGGGCATTGTTCCCGACTGAAATATCTGCTGAAGACGTGGAAACGGTCAAAGAATTTTTTGCGACCTACGAGGTGCCTTTCATAGTGCCTCATAATCCGGGCACAGGCAGAATCTTTTTAAAAGCGCTGGAAAACGGCGGGTTTGCCGTACAGTCGCACTATACCGCCATGCAGGTGTACAACCCGCGCGAAAAGAAACTGAAACAGATGCCTTCACCGGAACCTTCGCCGAACGTACCAAAAAAAGAAGCCGAAAAAGAGGACAGCTACGGCGACGTGGTTAAAATTGAAAACGAACGCCAATTCTTTGAGTGGTGCGAAGCAATGTGGCGCGGTTTTTCTACGGAAGGCGTGCTGACGCAGGGTTATTACGAACTTCTGCAATACCTTTTCAACCGTGAAGAAAACGAATTTTACGCGCTGACAATCGGCGTTGAAATAATTGGTACGGCAATGCTGCACAAAACGCAGCTCGGCAGAGGTCTTTATTATTTCTCCGTCGTCCCCGAACAGCGCGGACAGGGCAATGCCAAAAGACTGCTTGAAGGCATAATAAAACACACAGACTGCGCAAAACAGCAGAAACTTGTGCTGCTGGCTACGGAAGAGGGCAGAGGTTTTTACGAAAGCCAGGGCTTTGAAATCATAAACGACATACCTGTCCGTATGCTTTGCAGCAGCGACGGCGGCGGACAGCTGTCAGAGGAATAAGCAATGGCTGACAGCAGACTTGAAGAGCTCTGGCGCAAAGCCGCAATGAAATGTTCGGTGTGCATTCTGAGCGGCGTAACAAAAAGTGATGTAATCTACGAAATTTCTGAAGGAGCAGACACGCTGGAAAAGCTGAAAGAAAAGCTTCCCCTGTGCAGAAACAACGAATGTGCGGCACACTCGCCGACAGGGCGCGGCTGCAAAGAAAATGCCGAAGCGCTGCTTGAAATATACGCTCCGGTATGGAAAATGATGAACGAAAACAAATGCAGCTGCAGCAAAAAATAGGACAAACAAAAAAGCCTCCGTGGAGGCTTTTTTGTTTGGTCAGTTGCTGCTGCCGTTTCTCCCTGGGTCGCGGCGTATTTCAGGATAACTGCCGCCCAAACCCGCACCTCTGCCCGTTTCAAAAACTGTTCCTGCGTAATACGGCTGCGCCGTGTAATCAGCGGCTGTTTCCCGCTCTGCCGGCGCATAGAAACGTCCGTTGATCATAACTCCGCCGGGAACTTTTTCCGCAAGTTCCACTTCTCTGTCCGGGACAACAGCGCTCGGCTGCACTAAAGGTGAAACTCCCGGGTCCTGCCTGTATTCACCTGGGTCTTGTCTGTATTCGCCGGGATCCTGTCTGCGCTCGTTTCTCGAAGAATTTATCAGCGCTCCAAGGATAAGCCCTCCGACAACCCCTGCCGCTGCTATTCCCCAGCCGCCGCTGCTGTCATGTCTGTGGTGATAATGTCTGTGTCCGCAGTGCGGCGAGGCAAAAGCTGCTGATGAAAACAGCATCAATACCGCCATTGGAAGTGCAATATATTTTAACGTTTTTCTGATTTTCATTTTGCTGCCCCCACGTGTTTATTTTTTGTGATATGCGTTGCAATAACAGTTTTCCGTACAGTTGCACGGTGTCGGATTATATTTGTCCAGACAGTTGCAGCCTTCCGCGCATACGTTGTAATAATAGTTTGCCGCGGCTGACGGAGTATATGACACAGCGTTTCCAAGTATCAAACCGACGGTAAATCCTGCCGGCCAGTACCAGCTGTCATACCAGTAATATCCTGGCCTGCAGCAGTAATAGCGCGGCCCCCAGCCCCAGTGTTCGTGGCAGTGCCAGTGTATATTTCTGTATCTGTACGGCCTGTAGTATAAATGGTGATGGTAATGTCTGCCGGATATGCGGCTTCTGCAGCCATGGTAGTGATAGTGCGTGCCAGACGTATGCGAACGTCCGTGGTCATGGTAGTGATAGTGCGTGCCTCCGGTGCGTGAACGGCTGTATCCGCCTGTTACGTAACGGCTGCTGTGAGAAGCTCGTTCTCTACTGAACGAACGGCTTCCGCCAACACTGCCGTGCCCTCCCGAGTGTCCGCCGAAGCCGCCGCCCCTGCTGAACGAACGGCTTCCGCCAACACTGCCGTGTCCTCCACGCGCAAAAGCTGTTCCCGCAAGAGCAAGACTTAGCGCCAGAGTCAAAAACAATACTGCTGTTTTTCTTCTGTTCATGTCAAAACTCCTTTCCTCTATGATTTTTATTAAAAAATATGCCAAAGGGGGCGGGGCAGAAACGATGTACTGCTTTCTGCCCCTGTCTGCATCAGATGCTGCCGCTGCTGTTTGAAATTACGCTGCCGATTACAAGGCCTATAAGACCTGCGGCTATTGCTGTTCCCGTGTTGTCTGATGAACAGCATCTGTCATCGCAGTATCTGCCGTAATCATGTACAACTCTCGGTGCATCGTGTACGTACACTGTATTCGTATGGTGTACAACCTTGGGTTTCGCCGCAACTTTGCTGACAATTACAGTTTTGCTGCGTCCTGCATTATACGAATCTGCATGGCGTGTACCTGTTTTCTGCTGAATTTTGTGTACTGCGCTTCCCACGCCCTGTCTGTTCATTTTTCCGTGTGCCGGTGCGGCAAAGGCACAGCCTGAAACTGTAAATACTATTGCCATTGCAAGTGCCGTCTGTTTCATTGTTC
>JAUNNW010000096.1 GCA_030531285.1 Synergistaceae bacterium
AAGCTCTGCAAGCGCGGAACGCACAAAAGCGGCGTCGGGAATTTTATCCGCGCCTGTTATTTTGTTCTGGTTGCAGTACACGCACCGTCCCGGACATGCCGCGAACGGCAGAAAGAACGGAAACTTCTTCATCCCAAAATTCCCTTCAGCATTTATGCTGTAATTATACCTCAGCAGCGTTATAATAGGGTCATGAAGAAAAGAAGATCACATTCAGGCTGCATATTGTCTGCTGTACTGCTGTTTGCGGCGTTTTTCTGCGCATACAAATTTCCTTCGTACGTAAAGGAAGAACGCGGAAAGCTTGCAGTGCGGTGGAACAGAGGCTGTGCGGCGTGGAAAGAAAAAAAATATTCTGCTGCGGAGAAATACTGGAATCCGGCACCGTTTAAACTGTTTCTGCTGCGCCGGCCGGCAAAATTTCTGTACTGGCGGGCAGAAGCGCTGGAGAAACTTGACAGAAAAGAGGAGTCCGCAACTGTCCGCAGCAGATTGCTGTCGAAATATCCTACGGATTACTATGCTTTTCTGCTTGTTCCGCACGCCGGAGGGGTGAACGCCGATAACAGAAAATCGCTTTTTGAAGAGGCAGAGAACAATTTCAGAATGCCGTTTGAAGAAGAAGTGCTGGCAGCCGAAAAAAGAAGCGGTGTTGACAGAGCGCTGATTTGGGCGGTAATGAAGCGGGAAAGCAAATTTAACAAACAGGCTGTCAGCGCTTCCGGCGCGGTGGGACTTATGCAGCTTATGCCGTCGACTGCGGCTGAAACGGCGGAGAAAGAGGGTATCTCAAATGTTAATCTGTACAGCCCGTACGAAAATATCCTGCTTGGCGCCCTGCAGCTGAAAACTCTGCTCAAACGGTTCGGCGGCGACACTGTTTCAGCGCTTGGCGCCTATAACGCAGGTCCGGCAAAGGTCAGCGCCTGGCATAAAAATTTTGGGAACGGAAAATTCTGGCTTGAAGAAATACCGTATGCCGAAACAAGAGAATTTATACGCTGCGTTTTTGAAAATTATTCCGTGTACAAAATGATTTTGACAGAACGCTGACAGAATTGTATAGTATCCGCTGGTGAATAACGATGCGGGGGTACCGTGCACGGGCACGGTTGAGAAGGCAGACGCCTACCCTTTGAACCTGTAGGTTAATACCTGCGCAGGGAGCAAAAGAAAGTCTGCCGCGAGGCGGCTTTTTGTTTTGGAGATGATATTGTGAACAGCGCTGAAATGCAACGCAAAATTCTTTCCGCCATGGGCGCGAAATGGGCGGAGCGCCCGTTTGTGCCGTCCGTCACCAATTACGTGACTGCCGGTTTTGTCGCCGATTGTCAGCTTGCAGCCGGCTGCTCGGCTGCAATGCTCAATCTTCCGGACGAAGCCTGCGAAGCCGCCGCAATGTGTTCTGCTTTCTACGTCAATCTCGGAACGGTTGTGCCGGTGTACGAAAAGACAATTCCTGCCGTTTGCGAAAAACTTTCGGAGCTGGGCAAACCGTGGGCGCTTGACCCTGTGGCGGCGGGGCTTGGAGAAACCAGAACAAAACTGTTGCTCGGACTGAAAAAACATAAACCTTCAATAATACGGGGCAATGCTTCTGAAATAATCAATTTGGCGCGGCTTTGGGAATTGCGTGACGGTGATTTTTCATGCGGAATGGTTGATTCGTCCAACGCGGCAGAAGACGCCGTGGATTCGGCAGTACTTCTTGCGAGATACACGGGAGGGGCAGCGGCTGTCTCGGGAAGCATTGATTACGTTACCGACGGCATCGTTACGGCGGCATCGTACGGCGGTTCGCCGCTGATGGGACGCGGAACGGGATACGGCTGCGCACTCGGCGGCATTGCCGCGTTCTGCCTTGCGTTTGCCGAACCGTTCACTGCCGCGCTCTGCGCTGTCAACGCGTTTAATTATGCCGGAAAACGCGCGGAGAAAAAATGCGCGGGAACGGGAAGTTTCAGATCGGCGTTTATAGACGAGTTGTTCTGTATGACCGCAGAAAAAATTGCACACAATCCTTTTGAAATCGCAGAATGTCAATGACGAAATTCAATCTGTCGCATTACCTTGTCATAGGTCCTGAAAACTGCGCGTTTAAGCCTTACGGCGAGGTTGTCGCCGCGGCGGTGCGTGCCGGTTTTACCTGCATTCAGCTGCGCTTGAAAACAGCTTCCGATGCGGAATTTCTCACTCTTGCGGCTGAAACGGCGCGGATTATTGAGAAATTGGGCAGGCAGGACGAAGTTTCGTTTCTTATCAACGACAGGCCTGACATAGCATTAAAGGCAAGAGCCGCAGGAATTAAAACTGACGGCGTTCACGTCGGACAATGCGATACTCCGCCTGCCGTATGCAAAAAAATGATAGGAGAAGACGCCATTGCAGGGCTTTCAGCTCCGCAGGAAAAACTTTTGGAATATCTTGAAAGCGCGGATTTGTCGTGCGTTGATTATTTTGGGCTTGCGCCGCTGCGCGAAACGGAAACGAAAAATGACCTTGCAAAAAACAGAAACAACAGAACTATTATCCCTGCGATTGAAGAAATCAACGCTTTTGCCGAAAAATCACCGCTGCCGGTCGTAATGGGCGGCGGCGTAAAAAAAGACGACCTTACGCTGCTTGCCAAAACGGCTCTGTCAGGCTATTTTGTCGTCTCTGCCGTATGCGGCGCGGAAGATCCGTACAAGGCGGCGTCGGAACTTGTGAACACTTGGAACAGTTGCAGAAACATATAAATTGTACAAAATAATAATTTTGCAAAAAAATTGTCAGCGTATCGCTTTGGCAGTTATACTCAGAGTTAAACTTTACAAACAACAACTTTTTGAGACGTAAAACTCAATAATTCTTATTTTTCGTAAACATAATTTGAAAAAATATTATATAACAAATAAAAGTTTGCAAAACTTGACGCATTTACAATTTTGCGGTTAAGATAGATATTGCCTGCTGATATTTTTGACTAAAAGTTGTTCTGACAGCGTTGGGTGCGTTCGTTTGGAGGTAATAAAATGGATATATTTGAAAGAAAAGAAAAGAGGTCTGCGGCGGTGTGTGCGGTTTTGACGGTGCTGTTCTGCCTGTCTGTCGCTGTTTTCAGTCCTGCTTTTGCCGTTGGCGGCGCAGACGAAAACGTAATCGTTGTTTTTGCCGGCGGAATACAGCATAACGGCGCTTATCGTTCCACCGCGCCTGAAACTGCGCCTGAATACCGCCCGCCGATTTTTGTGGCGCCTGTGCGGGAAGAATGTTCAAATGATACGGAAGCAAAGCCGGAGGTCGTTTATTCTGCACCGGTGCTTAAGGCTCTCAGGTATATGCGTGTTACGCCGGAACATCTTTCCATGTGGGCAGACAAAAGAGAAAACACCGTACTGAAAATCCTGCCGGAACTTCCTGCCGACCAGCAGCGCAGAATAGCCTGCATAGCGGCATACATATGCGGCTGCAACAGACGGCTGTCTGCGGAAACAGTATGGCGTGAGGCGTGCGCGATGTATTTTTACGGGAGACAGTACAACGTAGCGCCGGAATTGGTTGCTGCGGTCGCAAAAACGGAAAGCACGTTTAACTGCAGTTCCGTAAGCCGTCACGGCGCGTGCGGAGTTATGCAGGTGATGTACTCTGTCCACAAGGGCGCTCTTGCCAGGCACGCAATAGTTTCTTCAAGAGATCAGATTTTTGATCCCGAACGCGGAGTTCATGCGGGCGTGTTCGTTCTTAAAGGCTACGTTAATGCCTGCGGTTCGGTTAAGAAGGGACTTATGCGTTATCTTGGCGGACACTCGAACAAATATTACATGAGAGTTCAGAACAACATTACAAAGCTGAGACAAACAGGGGAAAGGCTTGGGTTGTAAGACTCCTTTCCATGTATTCCAAACAGGGGAAAACAAAAAAACAAAAATTAACCGGTATGTGCCGGTTAATTTTTGTGAAAAAAAACAGATGTGAATTTTTTGTTTCCATACTATAATTGGTACAGTCTTGAAAGGAGTTGTTTTGTGATGGATTATAAAGAAGTTCTTGAAAGGGCGAGACCCGAGCTTGGCAAATGCAAGGGCTGCCCGGTATGCAACGGAAAAGCCTGCGGAAACCTTGTGCCGGGACCCGGTGCAAAGGGAAGCGGAACGGTTTCAGTGAGAAACTACGACAAATGGCGGGAAATACTGCTCAACATGGATACGATATGCCCAGGCGGAGAGCGCGATACCTCAATCGAACTGTTTGGAAAGAAATTTGCACTGCCTGTTTTCGCCGGTCCCGTAGGACTTGTACAGGTGCACTACGCGCCGAAATACGATGACGTAAGCTACTACGAGGTTCTTGTAAAAAGCTGTGCCGAAGCCGGTATAGCCGCGTTTACCGGAGACGGCGTGGTTGCGGGCGTAATGGAAAACGGTACGCGTATTATAAAAAACAACGGCGGAATCGGTGTTCCCACAATGAAACCGTGGGGTATAGATGTAATCAAGGGCAAGCTTGACCTTATCCGCAAATGTGGCTGCTTTGCAATGGCAATGGACATAGACGGAGCAGGACTGCCGTTCCTGAAAGGGCAGACTCCGCCTGCAGGTTCAAAAAGCATCGAAGAACTTAAAGAAATTATTGACCTTGCAGGAGTTCCGTTCATCGTAAAAGGAATTATGACTGTCAAAGGCGCACTGAAGGCAATGGAAGCAGGGGCGCAGGGCATTGTTGTTTCAAACCACGGAGGACGGGTCTTGGACGGAGTGCCGTCAACGGCGGAAGTGCTTGAAGAAATAGCCGATGCCGTGAAAGACAAAGTGAAAATCTTTGTCGACGGCGGCATAAGAAGCGGGCTTGACGTATTCAGAGCGCTCGCTCTCGGCGCGGACGCGGTTATCATCTGCCGCCCGTTTGTCAACGCGTGCTTTGGCGCAGACGCGGAAGGCATAAAAATCTACATTGACAAAATCGCCGCTGAACTCAAAGACACGATGGAAATGTGCGGCGCGCGCAGCCTTGCTGAAATAACGCGCGATATGGTGAGAAAAGCGCTGTAAGCGGCAAAAAGCAAAAACGGCTTGGGAATTATAAAATTATAAAAATCTCCCAAGCCGTTTTTTAATTTGCCCAAAAATAATTTCAGGTACACTCAACAACGGGCTTGACTGCCGAAATTTACATTTCGGCACTCTGCCCCTGTTTTTTTTGTTGCGCTTCGTGTTACTTCCTACTGGGCTGGGCGCAGATACTGCTTGCGCCGTCCGTTCGTTTTCGTCCGAAGTTTGCAGGTCTCTTGCGAACCTGCCTCCTTGCGGAAGCATTGGCCTCGTGTCTCAGCCTTGAAACCCGCGCCGAAAAAATCGTGCCGTTACCGAAGTGTTTCAAAGCTTTAGCTGAAAAGCAACGGGCTTACCGCCGCTTGAAGCCGCATCACGTAATGCGTAAGAGAATAAAAGCCCGGCCTCTCTGCCGAGAAACAGCCGCAAAAACAGACCTCGG
>JAUNNW010000097.1 GCA_030531285.1 Synergistaceae bacterium
CGGTCAACATCGCTTCTGAGCCTGAGCGACAGATAGGTTTTCATGCCCATGGCTTTTATAAGCTTTTTGGCTTCGACAATCTGCCGTTCTTTTGCCCACTGCGCCGCTGCCCAGCCGGGGACTCCCCAGTAAAGCGCCTGATCGCTCACGGAAGCCGCTTTTTTCAGCGTCTCGAGATATGCCGGAGCTTCCTCCGAAACGGACCTCAATACGGCATGAACAGTTTTAACGTCCTGTACGTCGTTGTCTCTTCCGCTTGCTTTAACCGCCTGCAGTACTGCGTTGATAAGAACCGGAGCAGCAAAATGCTTAAGCTCGACAAGTCCGGCAATACCGATCATAAGCGCAGTCTGTGTTCTGAACGAAAGCGCTCTTGCATTGCGTCTGCAATATTTAAGCATAAGATGCTTCCACAAGCCCTGCCTTCTCAGAGTACAGTAGACAAGAAGCGCGGCGACGTCCCTGTCGCCTGAATTTATTTCCGGATAAAGTTTTCTTAAAGATTCCGATGCAAAAGTTCCGGAACTTGCATCCATGCATACACGAAGTGCAGCTTCTATACCCCGCATTACCCATGCCTCCAGGTGCAAATTAAAACGGAAACAGCTGTGCCGTTACCGTTAATTGTACACTATTTTTGCAATTTTTTTAATCTCTCCGCTGATTTCTGAGCAAAATAAGTCTGAGAAGCTGAAGCGCAGACATAACCATTGCCGAAACGTAGGTAAGGGCGGCGGCTGTCAGCACCTTTTTTGCTCCTGAAATTTCAGCTCTGTTCAAAAAACCATTGCCTGAAAGTATCTTCAAAGCTCTGCCGCTTGCGTCAAACTCGACAGGAAGCGTAACCGCGTGAAAAACAAGCACACCGCAGAAAAACAGTATTCCAAGATCTATCAGCGCAAGGTAATTAAACAAAAAACCTATGAAAAACAGCGGCATTGAAAGCGTTGAGCAGATATTGACAACCGGAACTATGCTGTTTCTGATTTTCAGCGGAGCATAACTCACAGCGTCCTGAACCGCATGTCCGCATTCATGAGCCGCAACCCCTATAGCCGCTATGCTTGTACTGCCGGCAACACTCTGCGACAGGCGGAGAACCTTTGCCTGCGGGTCGTAGTGGTCGGTAAGTTCGCCTGCTATATGCTCTATTCTGACGTTCTGCAGACCGTTGGCGTCAAGTATTGCCCTAGCCGCATCGTCTGAGGTAATTTTGCGGGATGACGCAACGCCGGAATATTCCGCAAATGCGGACTTTACTTTGAACTGCGCCCAAAAAGAGAACAGCAGCGCCGGAATAAGAAGAATCATTGTGGGATCGTAATAAAACAAGCCTGACACCTCCGAATTTATTTTTTCAAGCAAAACAATTCTACTGCAAATTACAGTTTTTGTCTCGGTAAAAATACTTAATGTGCGAAATAATTTCTTCCTGCTCTGCTTCTGAAATTTCTGTTCCTAAGGGAAGCAGAAGCAGCTCGTTTTTCAGCTTTTCAAAAACAGTACAGCCGGTATTTTCAAAAGCGTAAGACTGAGTGCCGCAGCTTATTGACCGCGACGCAAGATATTCCTTCAGTCCGTCCCTGTCCCTCACACACAGCGGGCATAAGGAGGCAGAAGCAAACGATGCGCTGCCGGACTGAGGAAACGACACAAAGGGAAGCAGGGCGTTTTCGTGTATCAGCAGGCGGTATTTGGAACCGGCAAGCTTGCGTCTGCCGTTAATCCTTTCAAAATCAGGCTGCCGGCGCATAAAATTTGCTGCGGAAACGCTGTCTGACAACGGAAGTTTTTCGGCAAAAGCTTCATCATGGCAGCATATAAGAGCAAATTCTGGTTCAATGACACAACCGATACCCGACGCTCCCGGACGCAGGATTTTCCCGTCCGAAAAATATACGGAACCTGCGCAGCCGGCACATTCTTCTATGAAAGGGATATTCATCTGTTTCAGCTTTTCGGAAAGTTCTTCGAAACAGCACAGGCTGCCGAAACTGTGTGAAACAACAACGGCTTTTGTCCTGTCCGTGAGCTTTGCGACAATGTCTTCCTGCGATGGAACAAAACTGCCGTGGCACAAGTCACTGAATACAAACTTAACTTCACGGCTCCGCACAAAAGCTGAAATATCCGTGCAGAGATTTGCAGAAACGATAATCTCGCCGCCGCAAGACAAATCCAAAGCGGAAAGCACAGACAACAACGCATCTTCCGCTCTGCAGAAGCGCACCGCTTTTGTCTCAAAATACCGCGCCGCAAATTTTTCGGCTCTCAGGACTTCGCTGTCTGCCACAAACATACCTCCGCACTGTTTTGCAAAATTTTGACAATTCCGGACTAAGGTATACAATTAGCGCATGAACAAACGGCTTATTGTAATGTTGCTTTCACTCTCAACGATACTGTTCTACGGCTGGGCGCTCGGCGCGATGTTTGACTATGCTGCCGGAATTCCGCAACCCGCAATTCTTGCAGGCTGTCTTGCCGCCGGCACTCTCTGCGCAGTTATCGCCGTGTACATTTGGTCAAAACACTAATTAAATTGCACACTATCTTTTATTGCTCCGCTTCCAGATATGCAGCTTATCTGCAGCGGCAATCAAATCTTCCCTGAAATCAGGATGCGCGATTGAAATAAGAGCCTCCGCGCGTTCCCAGGTTGATTTGCCCTTAAGATTTACAATGCCGTACTCGGTAACAACGTAGTTTGTATTGGCGCGCGTATCCGTCACTATTGAGCCCTGGCTGAGAGTCGGGACAATGCGCGATTTCATCGTGCCGTCTTTCATTTTGAATGAGGAAGAGCAGCATATAAAGCTTTTTCCGCCCTTTGAAAGATACGCTCCGAGAACAAAATCAAGCTGTCCGCCGGCTCCGCTGATGTGTCTCGTTCCGGAGCTTTCGGCGCTGATCTGGCCGAAAAGGTCAAGATCCACCGTATTGTTTATGGACATAAAGTTATCGAGCTGTGCAATCGTGCGTATATCGTTGACGTAATCAACGGGAGCGCACATACATTGCGGATTTTCGTTGATATATTCGTACAACTCGCTGCTGCCTGCGGCAAAAGTGTACACTTGGCGGCCTTTGTCCAGCGCTTTGTGCGTGCCGGTAATTTTGCCCGCCTTCGCTATTTCAAGATACGAGTCAACGTACATTTCTGTATGAACGCCGAGTTCTTTAAGGTCGGACCGGGCGATAAGGCTTCCAACCGCGTTCGGCATTCCGCCTATTCCAAGCTGCAGGCATGCTCCGTCCGGAATCTCCGCAACAATAAGCTCCGCAACCTTTCTGTCAATGTCCGTCGCCGGTGCGGCGGGCATGACGCCGATTTCGGGATTGTATCCCTCAACAATCATGTCAACGTCCGATATATGTACCTCAGTTTCAAAACCGCCAAGACAGCGCGGCATATTTTTGTTAACCTCAACAATAATTTTGTCCGCAGTTTCGCAGAGTGCCGCCATGTGCGAGGCGTTGGGACCGAAATTGAAATAACCTTTACTGTCCATAGGCGCAACCTGAAAAACGGCAACGTCCGAATGCAGACTGTCCCTGTAATACCTTGGAAGTTCGGAATACCTTACCGGCGCGTAAAAAACAAAACCATCGGAGATTCTTTTTCTTGCAAAGCCTGTCATGTGCCATGAATTCCACGTCATGTGCGCTGCAGGGTCTTCTATTTTGAAAACTTCAGGTTCCCAAAGCAGAATACCGCCGCGGAAATTAACATTGCGCAGCTTCGGAAGGCGTTTCGCAATCTCGGCGTCAACCGCGCACGGAATTCCTGTCGTCCAGCCGTAATCAACCCACATATCAGATTTTATGCAGGCTGCTGCTTTGGAGGCAGTTGTCAGTTTTTTCCTGTATTCCTTAGAGAAATCCATAATTGTCACCCCGTGTTTGTTTTGAACTGCCGATATTATAGCAGAGTAGAGAAAATTTTGCCGCAAAATCATGGTCAGCATAAATCAACTGCTTCACTACTTTTTAATGCTTCAATCTAAACACAACCTGCGTTAGAGCAAAAAAATTACCTGCTTCGCAGATAATTTTCTATTCCTTTAATCTTATCTTTCGCAGAGCAGCTTCCCCGGCGGAAGCAGTTCGTCAAGCGCCGTTTCCTCAAGTCCGAGCGCTGCTATAATCTCGCTGTTGCTCGGATAACGCCCTTCAATCGCTATTTCTCCGTCCAGAGTACAGACCGGCAGAGCTTTTTCGCCGTGTTTTCTCAAATACGCTATAACCTGCTTGTTCTCCGCAAAAGCTTTGGGGCTCCGCGAAAGATTGTATATCTCTATTTCAATTCCCTTTGCTTTCAGCGTTTCGTACACGGAAGACATACGCAGCAGCTCGGGATTCGCCTTTGCTCCGCAAATTCCTGTAATACAGCAGGCAGCCTGCTCGTAGACCGCAAGCTTCCCTGTCATCTGGACAGCATCTCCGCAAGCAGCGCGTGCCTTAAACCGCGCAGACTGAGCATCAGCGAACGGCTTTCCGTTATTTCCATTATCGCGGAAGCCGCACAGGCTCCGGCAAGCACTATATCTGCCCTTGCCGGATTCATTCCCGGCATAACCCTGCGTTCGTCAAGCGTTCTGCGCGCAAGCTCTTTTATCAAGGCTTCAAGCTCAGTTTTTGAAACCGTCATTCCGCTGAGCTTCTCCCCATCGTACTCAGGCATGGCAGATTTAAGCATGAAAAGCGTCGTTAAATTGCCTCCTGTGCCCACAAGACACGCCGGACGGCCTTTCACTCCGTTTTTGACAAGTTCCGCCCTTATAACAGCTCTAAGACGCGAAACGGTGCTTAAAAGGACAGGGGCTTTTGGCAGAAATTTTTCCGTAAGCTCCACGGAACCGATATTCACGCTGAAAGCCCTCGTAATTTTGCCGAGGCTCGAATATACAAACTCCGTGCTGCCGCCCCCGAGATCAAAAACAAGCAGGTCGCGCAGCGCAGATTTCGGCACTTCGCAAAGAACCGACTCAAAAGAAAGCCTTGCCTCCTCTTCGCCGGAAATGATACGCAGCCCAATATGAGCAAGTTCCTTCACTCTTGCCTCAAAACGGCTGCTGTTTCCGGCAAAGCGCAGAGCCATCGTCCCGACAACCTCAATCTGCTCGGCGCCGTCTTCGTGAGCCTGCTCGACGTAGTCCGCGACAACGCGGGCGGT
>JAUNNW010000098.1 GCA_030531285.1 Synergistaceae bacterium
CGTCCAGCCTCAGATTTCCTGTGATGTAAGTCGTTCCGTTCACATTGTAGTCACCCTTAACCGTTGCGTTTTTCGTTGTAATACGGCTTTTGCCTTTGGTGTCGAGCGTGCCCGTAAGATTGATTGTGTCGCCGTTGAGATCTGCCTCGTCAAGCGTGAGCGTTCCGTTGATGTTCGCGGTGTCTGTTACGTTCACCGTTATATTTTTGAATTCAGATTCGCCGTTTTCGGTGAGCGTTCTTGCCGTTATTTTTGTGTCGTTTTTGCCTGCGCCTTCAATTCTTGCATCGTCAAGCGCAAGGCTGCCCGCTATACTGCCGCCTTCCGTTGTGTTCAGCGTTATGCCTTCAATTGTGAGGTCTCCGGCGCCGTCAATCGTTTTCGCCGTAATTTCCGTATTGTCTTTGCCTTTTCCTTTAAGCGTCGTATCTGATGCCGTTTCAATCGCTCCGTTTCCGCTTATGCCTTTGTCAAAGGTGTTGGTTCCTTTGGCTTTGACAGTTCCTTCATTGACGATGTCTCCGTCTTCGTTATCCTTAAAGGTTACATCTTCAAGCGTTACGATGCCGCCGTCTTTGTTTGTTACGGCAGGATTAAAGTTCTGTATAGTTACGTCCTTGAGGTTGAGGGCATCGCCTTCGGCTCCGCCATGTTCCGTGTCAGCGACAATTATTCCGCCGTTGCCCTTTCCATCAAGCACAGGGGTAGTTGCCGTGTCGCCCGAGATTGTAAATTCGCCGTCTCTGCGCGTATTGTCAAGCGCACCAAGGTCTTTTTCAACGGTGTCTGTACCGGCGACAATATATCCGTTTGTGGAGCCAGCTCCGGGGTTTTCGTTGTTGACTATCTGTTTCAGCGTAAGGTCGGAGTTTAACTCCTTGAGAACGCTCATGTAGCCGATTTTCTCTGTTCCGTCAACATCGTTTTTTGCCTGACTGAATGTGTATTTATAGCCGGCGCTTGTCTGCCAGTTGCTGTCCTTCACGGTAAGATCACTACCTGTTCCTTCCGCGTTCAGGTATTGCATTTCCTGTGGTTTTCCAAGTTCCCAACCGTCTGACGAACTTTCGTTAAGCGTTATTGTGCCGAGTTTTATTGTTCCCGTTGCGTTTCCGCTGACGGTTATTATGTCGTCTGCCGTTATGTATGGGCTTGTTGTATTTAACGTCGCGGAGAAACTGTAAACTGCCTTCTCTGCGTTAAACTGCGCAAGTCCACCAAGGTTTTTCGCGGTGAATTCTACTTTTTCGCCAAGCGTAACTTTACCGCCCGTGATTTTGCCGTTTGTTGCGAACGATACCTTGTCTTCTGAAGCGCTTCCGGAAATAACTTTAATATCTCCGTTATTGATAATTTCACAGCCTATATAATTTGCAGGAGCGATTATCTTTGCGTCTGTTTCAACAACTGTTGTTCCGCTGCCGGTAATTGCTCCCGCAAGAGTGTCTTCAACTACAGCCGTTCCGCCGCTGTCTTTGAGGCAGGCAAGAACGAAATTTCCGTTGTTCATCGCTCCACCTGAAATACCGCTTGCCTGAGTGGTAAAGCTGCCGTTGTTTATAACAACGCCTGTTATATTTCCGTTCTGCGGCACAGGAATATCATCGCTTATACCTTTTTGGTTCACAAACACGGCACCCTCTTCAACAGTCACACCGCCTGAAATGCTGCCTCCGTTCATAACCGTTGAGCCGCTTTTCGCAAGCAAATCTCCTTCAATCGTTCCGTTAAAATCCTCTTCCATGCCAAGGTTACCAATTACGTTCATAAACATAGAATCCCCGGCACCAACGGTAACATCACCTAAGAGCGCACCTCCATTGAGAACCATCACGTCATACTCATCGGCTTCAATAGAGAGTTTCCCGCTGATTTCGCCCGTATTTATAAAAGTACTGTCTCTTGCCGTCGTGTCAACAGATATCTTTTTGTTGTTCTTTATGCCTTCACCGCGCAGAAGAAGTTTGCCTTTGCCGGAAATGTCTCCGCCGATCTCTCCGCCTTTATCGTCTATTGTGAGCATGGCGCCTTCCGCTATGATGTTTTTGTCACCCGCAACACAAGCCGCGAAGGAGGTAACGCTGCCCATAATGTTGATTGTTCCGCCGCTCACTATTCCTTCATAATATGGATCAGGGTCAGCGTATATTTTTTTGCCAAGGCTTCCGCCTGTCAGATTGACAACACCGTCAGCATCAACAGAGATTGCCCTTGCGGCAATATTGCTTGCGTCGGCTGTCACCTCACCGCTGATATTAAGCTGTCCGCCGTCAATTTTTTTGTCAAGCGCCCCTCCCTTGAGATTAACTGTTCCGTTATTTGTTACGTCTCCGCCAATATTTGACGCTCCGATCGCAAGCGATTTGTCTGCGTTTATCGTTATACTGTTTGCTATTTTCTTGTCTGACTTTATACTGCCGTCTATCGTCGTTGTGCCTGTGCCGGTAATTTCGCTTCCAAGCGCCGCATCAATGCCTGTGAGAATGAGAACGTTGTTATTTTCAATGCCTCCGGTAGCGGTCGCGGCATCTGTGGTAAAACTGCCGTTGTTTATAACGTGTCCCGTTATTGTTCCCGCGTAGTTTTCAAAACCTATCGCAGTTAGGTCACAATTGTTGCTTAAGGTTGCGCCAACGTTGTTTATGATGTCGCCTGAGATAAGTCCGCCGTTTCTGAAAACACCGCTGTTTTCAACGTCGCTGCTGATGTTTCCGTTCAAATAACCGGTAACTTCATACGTAACCGGGCCATTGGATATAACGTTGTTGAAGAAACTGTTTGCCCCTATGCTGACTCCGCCTGAAAGTTCTCCGCCGTTCACAATTACATAGTGGCTGTTGTTTGCTTCCACTGTGAGTTTGCCCTTCACCGCTCCCGCTTTGCCTTCCATTTCAGGACTTGTGGATTTGGCTATTACAAAGTTTTTAACAGTGTTGGCAATCGTCAGATCCGTTTCTATTTCATCAAACACGGCAAGGTCGTCTATCGCCCTAACGCTTCCTTTGCCGCTGAGTTTCTGTGTCAAATTGCCGCTGCGTAAAGTAAGCGTTACGCCTTCTTCTATGTTGTTAAAGTTTCCCTGCAGTCTGCTTGGTGTTGAGGTTAAATCTCCAAGAATGTTGATCGTTCCGCCTCTAATCGTTCTTATGAGATTTCCGCCCGTCAGATTGACAATACCGCTGTTTGGGATGGCATAGATGCTGGGGGTTATGCCGTCTGCGTTTGCGGTAAGTTCCGCGCCATCTCCAACTATCAATTGATATATGCCGTCTATTGCTCCGGTCCCGCTTACGATTGTTTTGCCTCCGGCTATTGTCAGGATGGCTTCGCCTTCGCCTGTAAGCTTTCCTTTTATCGTATTATCTCCTTTGAACGTAAAGTTATTGACTGTCGTGAGTGTTGCTCCGCTGCCAACAGTCACGTTGCCGGTCAGGGTTGTGCCGCTTGTCGCGTCTGCGGTGATTTTGCCTGTCTGACTGTCTGCTACAGTTACCGCTGTGTCATATTCGCCGGCTTCAAAGCTGAGTTCGGCGTCATACGAAAGGTTTGCGGTCAGATCGCTTTCGGCGTAATCTCTTTTAAGCGTTGTTATTGCTCCTGCGCCTGTAACGGCAATATTACCAACCTCGTTAAATTCGGAGGCATAGTCCGTCTGTTTATAGCCGTTTGCTTGTTCGCCAAAAATGCAAAGCGTGTAGTTCGCAGGTGTTATTCCGCTTACGTCTATTGTTTTTGTGTCTGCCGCAGAGTTGCTTATTTTGGCGTAGTTCACGTAGTTTCCGCTGCTGTCTTTGAGCAGTGCGGATACATACATGTTATCTCCCATTGTTGCTCCGCTGTAGGCAACAGACAGTTTTTCGGTTCCAATCTGTTCTGAACCCACTATATTAAGCTGCTTGTCGCCGCCGGCTGCCGCTGCTGTCGCGGCAAGTTCGTTGACATCCCAGCCTTCCTGAGTAACTTCTGCCAAAGTTATCGTCGGAACATTAATGGACCCGTCTTTCAGCGTCAGCTTCCAGCCGTCCGAAGCTCCGTCTCCTGTCAGGTTAAAGCCGTCTCCAACGTCTACGGTTTCCTTGCCGCCTTCTGCGGCGGATAAGAACAAAATTTGACTCGAATCCAAATTTAATGCAGGGCGAACAACGTTATCGCTGCCCGTTACATCGTTAAAATCATTGACGAGACCGGAAGAGCAAACAAGATACTTGCTTGTGCTATTCTGCCCCGGTGATCGAAGCAACCAATAATAACCATCGCCGTCTTCTTCTGCCGCGCGATCATTGTCGTACACACTTGCATGTCGCGCCATGTCTGTACCCAAAATTTTTCTTGTGGCGCTTGGCTCCCCTTTTCCGTTATTTTCAAAGCCATACTCTTCGTTCATAACCTCTTCGCAGCTTAAAAGGAAAAGTTTGTCCGTTGTTTCTATGTCGCTGCCTGCGTTCTCGCCGCCTGCTGTGTGCTTTGTGTCCTTTATCGCCGCGTATTCTTTATCGCTGAATGCGTCTTTAGCAAAGCTGCCCCATGATGTTACGTTTCCGTCCGCTCCAAAGGCCGTGGCGGCTGTCGTGTTGTTCAAGGTGTTACGAGCATCTGATGTCTCCCACTTGTTGGCATTTTCATCGGAAATATCCTTATTGTGACCGTATTTACCGCTCTCCCAATCTTTCACGTTAATCGCGTCTGCATACAATCCTCGGTCAGCAAGAAGAAGTATGCCTTTGTTGGAAGAGGAATCTGTATAATCCAACGGCGCATTCGTTGCAAGTACGCGCCATTTTATGCCTTCATAAACGTAGTGTGTATTATTGAATTCTTCAGGCGACATTTTGTCTCCGCTTGGATCATAGCCTGTCGCCTTGCTCTGCCAGTAGTTGCCAAAGTAGATGGTTGAGGCATTGTTTGTGCCTGCGCCGTTGCCGCCTTCAATTTCCGTTATTTTCGCAAGTCCACCCGCCATTGCTGGCGATACAGTCGCAAAGATGAATGATATGAGCATTAGGATTGTTGCAAACTTCTTGAATCTTGTCATTTTGAAATGACCCCCTTGTACAAATTACGAATGACAAATTACAAATGACGAATGTAAAAAC
>JAUNNW010000099.1 GCA_030531285.1 Synergistaceae bacterium
CCCATTATGCGTCCGCGTCTGCTGTTAAAGTCGCCCATTACGTCGCCGAGATAATCTTCGGGAACGACGACTTCAACGTCCATTACCGGTTCCATAAGAACAGCGTTCGCGCCTGCCATGCAGTTTTTGAAGGCGAGCGATGCCGCGATTTTGAATGCCATTTCTGATGAGTCAACTTCATGGTACGAGCCGTCATAAATTTCGCAGCTGAAGTCTGTCGCGGGGAAACCTGCGAGGAAGCCGCGTTCTGCTGCTTCACGGAGTCCTTTTTCAGCGGCAGGGAGATAGTTTTTCGGAACTGCTCCGCCGACAATTTTGTCTATGAATTCGATGCCTGAGTTGGCTTCGCCCGGTATAAGTCTGAACCATACGTCACCGTACTGTCCGCGTCCGCCTGACTGTTTCTTGTGTTTGCCCTGAGCTTCGGCGCGTTTCTTAATCGTTTCGCGATAAGGAACTCTCGGCGTCTTGGTGTCAAGCTCGACTTTGTAACGTTCTTTGATTCTTGAAAGCATTATGTCAAGGTGCATGTCTCCCATGCCTGAAAGTATTGAGTCGTGCGTTTCAGGGTTCTTTTCGTAGGAGAGCGTCGGGTCTTCCTTGAGCATTTTTGAGATTGCCGTTCCGAGTTTGTCTTCGTCAGCGCGGCTCTTTGCGAAAATTGCAACGCTGTAGACAGGTTTTGCAAACTTGATTACAGGGAATTTAAGTTTTTCGCCTTTGATTCCGAGGGTGTCGCCGGCTGTCGTGCTTTCGAGTTTCGGAATTGCGATAACGTCACCGAGGATTATTTCCTTAACTTCGGTGCTGTCTTTGCCTTTCATCAGACGGAAGGAACCGGTGCGTTCTTCAACGTCCTGATTAACGTTGTAGACTGACTGGTCTGACGTAAGTTTTCCTGAGAACACCTTGACAAATGAAAGTTTTCCAACGTACGGGTCAACCATAACTTTGAATACGAAGCCGAGGAATTTGCCGTTTTCATCAGGTTCCACCGCTACAACTTCTTCACCGTTGAGGGCTGTTCTGTTGTGCATGTCAAGCGGTGACGGCATATAATCGACTATTGCATCCATAAGTTGGGTAACGCCTACGTTTGCCGTTGAGGAACCCGGGATTATCGGGAATATTGTTCTGTTGCATACGGCTTTGCGTACAACCTGCTGAATTTCTTCGTCCGTAAGAGTCTCTCCGTCAAGATAACGCATCATAAGCTCGTCGTCAGCTTCAACAGCGCGTTCGATAAGAGCTTCTTTGGCCGCCTGAACGGCATCTGCCATGTCTGCCGGCGTGTCGCTTTCCGTGAATTCTTTGCTTCCGTCGCCTTTGTATGTATAGGCTTTGCCCGTAAGAACGTTGACTACGCCTTTGAAATTAAGCTCCGAGCCTATGGGGAGGAAAAGAGGAACAGCGCGGTCGCTGAGGTTTTCCTGAATGTCGGCTACGGTGTCGTCAAAGTTTGTATGTTCGCGGTCAATTTTGCTCACGAAGAAAATTGCAGGCGTACCGAAATCTTCCGCAAACTGCCATACTGCCTGCGTGTGAACTTCAACTCCGGAAGCCGCGTTCACAAGAACAACAGCCCCATCGGCAGCGCGCATGGAACTGCGCTGTTCGCCTATGAAGTCTGCAAAACCCGGTGTGTCAAGAATGTAAAGGGTTTTGTTTTTGTAAGGAATTGTGGAAAGCGATGTGTTGATTGAAATGCCGCGCTTCTGTTCTTCGCCGTCATAGTCGGAAACAGTATTTTTGTCTTCGACTTTGCCCATGCGGGTGATAAGTCCGGCATTAAAGAGGAACGTTTCGTTCAGTGACGTTTTTCCTGCGCCTCCGTGTGAAATAAATGCCAATCCTCTGGTGTCTTCAGGCTTGCGTGCTCCCATTTGTACCACTCCTCAGTTTTTGTATGGTAAAAATCAAAAATCCACAAACATAACGAGCCGAAACAGAAATGTTTCTGTTCTGCACCTGCTATATAATACTATTTAAGCAGCCTGCAAGTCAAATACTTTGTTTCAGTCAGTTATTTAAGCAGCTTTTCTATCAGCTGCGCAACCTCCGCAGGGTTTGCAGAACCGCGTGTTTCGCGCATTACAAGCCCCTGGAGGAATTTCATCTTTCCGCCTTTCTTGTCTTCGCCGCTGCGTATTGTTTCGGCAACCTCAGGCTGCCCGTCAATGATTTTCCGTACTATCTGCTCAAGCGCACAGCCCTCGACTCTGCCGACGGAAGCTCCGCTTGATTTGATTGCTTCTTCAAGCGTGCAGCACTTTTCAATCATAACTGCGAACACATCTTTTGCCTGCGTATTTGAAAGCTCTTTCGCTGCGATTTTGGCAATCAGTTTGCCTGTTTCCGCGGCGTCCACACCGAATTCGCAGATGCAGATTCCCTTTTCGTTGAGAACGCGGCTGATTTCAATCATAAGCCAGTTTGCGGCTTTGTCCGCAGGTGCGCCCTGCGCGACGCATTTTTCAAAATACTCAGCCATTTCAAGCTGTTCGGTGATTTTGACGCTGTCTTCAAAGGAAAGCCCGTACTGCTCTACAAAGCGGTCGCGTTTGTCCCACGGCATTTCCGGCATACTTTCGCGTATTTTCTGAACGTATTCCGGTTTGGCGTCGATAGGGGCAAGGTCCATTTCCAGATAATAACGGTAGTCTCTCGCACTTTCCTTGTTGCGCATCGAGCGTGTCACTCCCGCAACGTCGTCCCAAAGCCTTGTTTCCATGTAAAGCGGTTCTCCAGTGTCAAGAGCTCTGTTCTGGCGTGCGATTTCGTAATCAAGCGCGCGTTCGATGGATTTAAGGGAGTTGACGTTTTTGATTTCCACGCGCGTGCCCAAACTTCCGTCAGGGTTAGAGAGCGAAACGTTTACATCCACGCGCAGCGAGCCGCTTTCCATTTCGCCGTCAGAAACCTTGAGGTAGCGGGCGAGTTGGCGAATCTGCGTTATGTAGGCAATAGCCTCGGCGGCAGAGTTCATATCCGGCATCGAAACTATTTCCGAAAGAGGAATTCCTCCGCGGTTGTAGTCAACAAGCGAATAGGAAGCGCCGGAGAGGCGTCCGTCGCTCGTCGGGTGGACAAGTTTGCCTGCGTCTTCTTCAAGGTGCAGATGATCAAGGCGGACGCGTTTCTTTTTGCCGTCAACGACTATGTCAAGATAGCCGCCAGTTGCGATTGCATGTTCGTACTGCGTAACCTGATATGCCTTCGGAAGGTCAGCGTAGAAATAATGTTTTCTGTGGAAACGTGTGTTGTCGTTTATTGTGCAGTGCAGACCGAGACCCATTTTGACCGCCAGTTCGACCGCATGGTCATTGATAATCGGCAGGGTTCCCGGAATTGCAAGGCATATCTGACAGACGTTTGAGTTCGGTGTTGCACCTATATAGTCCGTTGAGCATTCGCAGAAAAGTTTTGTTTTCGTGTTAAGCTGAAGATGTATCTCCAGTCCTATTACAACCTGTCTTGCCACCTTCTAGCACACTCCTTCCATTGACGCGCATTCCGGCGCGCCGAAACCTTTTTCAATCTCAGAGGCTGCCGCAAGCAGGCTATCGTCGCCGAAACGCGGCCCTATAAGCTGAACGTAAGTCGGAAGCCCTTCCTGCGTAAACCCTGTGTTTATTGACATTGAAGGAAGTCCGGCGAGGTTCGAGATTGACGAGAAAGCGTCGCCGAGATACACGCGGAGAGGCTTGTCGTCAATATAGCCCTGTTTGTACGGAAGCTGCGGGTGAATCGGACAGATGCACAGGTCTGCTTTTTTGAAAAGCTCCGTGAATTCGTCTGCTATCATCTGGCGGACTCTCGTCGCAGGAATGTAATAGTTGTCAAAATATCCGCGCGAGAGTATGCAGGTTCCTATAAGTATTCTGCGGCGCACTTCTTTGCCGAATCCGTTGTTGCGGCTTCTCTTGTACATGTCCGTAAGGTTTTTGCCGTCTTCGTGATATCCGTAGCGCATTCCGTCAAAGCATGCCATCTTTGAGCTGGCGTCGCCGAGGGCAACCATGTAGTAGCAGGCTACCGCGTGTTTTCTGGCGACGGGAAGGTCAGCTTCAAAAACTTCCGCACCTTGCTCTTTGCAGTATGCAGCAGTTTTGTCTATCGCTTCAAGGAGCTCCGGCGCAACGTGCGATTTGTCATAGCCTGAAAGCACCGCAATTTTCTTGCCTTTAAGGCTTGCGCCTTCAAGCGCCTCCGTAAATGACGGCCTGTCGTAAGCATCGCATGTACTGTCATAATAATCCGCTTTTGCGAGAACGTTCATCACAAGTGCAAGGTCTTTCGTGTTTCTTGCTATGGGACCCACCTGATCCAGCGATGACACGTAGCCGACTATTCCGTAGCGGCTTATCTGTCCGTAGGAGGGCTTAAAACCTTGCACTCCGCAGAAAGCGGCAGGCTGACGGACTGAGCCGCCAGTATCGCTTCCGAGTGCTATCGGGCAGTAACCGGCGGCGACAGATGCCGCGCTTCCGCCTGAGCTTCCGCCGGGAACACGCGTGATGTCGCGCGGATTGAGAGTTGCACCGAAAATAGAGCTTTCAGTCGTGCTTCCCATGGCAAATTCGTCCATATTCGTTTTGCCGACAAGAACCGCCCCTGCTTCTTTCATAAGTTTTACCGCGGTTGAGTCATAGTTCGAGACCCAGTTTTCAAGCATTTTGCTGCAACAGGTCGTCTTTATGCCCTCTGCGCAGAAATTGTCTTTCGCAAGATAGGGAACACCTGCAAGAAGTCCGGGATCTTCGCCGCGTGCCACCTTGGCATCGACTTCGGACGCTTCTTTGCGCGCTGTTTCTTCGCAGAGGGTTACAACCGCGTTGATTTTGCCGTCATATTTTTTAATGCGTTCGAGAGAGGCTTCAAGAACCTCCGTCGCACTCCATTTTTTGCCGCGTACGCCTTCGGCGATTTCAGCGGCGCTGAGTTTGCAGAATTCCATTATTTTGCCTCCCCGCTGATGCCTGTATCTTCTTCAAGCGAAATAATTTTCGGAACACGGTAGAAATCTCCGTCGCGTATCGGCGACTCTGCGATAAATTC
>JAUNNW010000100.1 GCA_030531285.1 Synergistaceae bacterium
CCGCCATGGACTGCGCTATTACGGGACCTATACCTTCCGTCGTTTCAAGCCCGCTTTCGTTTTCAAGCGACGCTTTCATAACCGCATCGAGCGAGCGGAAACGTTCCGCAATGTCATTCGCCGTTTTTTCACCGACATTTCTTATGCCGAGAGCGTTTATTAAAGCGCCGAGCGGGCGTTTTTTTGAATTTTCTATCGCTTCTGCGAGATTTTGCGCCGATTTTGCCCCCATTCTCTCAAGCATCCCTATTTCAAGCACGGATATGGCGTACAAATCCGCAACGTTTTGTATCATTTTGCTGTCAACGAGCTGTGACACAAGTTTTTCGCCGAGTCCGCGTATGTCCATAGCCTGCCGTGAACCAAAATGTTCTATTCTTTCCTTTATCTGTGCCGGACATGCACTGTTTGTACATTTTATCGCGGCTTCTCCGTCTATTCTCAGCGCCTTTGCGCCGCAGATAGGACAGATGTCAGGTATTCTGAAAGGAAGCGATTCTGCCGGACGTTTCGAAAATTCCACCCGCACAACCTCGGGAATAATTTCCCCTGCTTTGTGCACCCAAACGCTGTCGCCAATGCGAACGTCTTTTCTGTCAAGCTCGTCCTGATTGTGGAGGCTTGCTCTTTGAACAATAGTTCCGGCAAGACGGACAGGTTCAAAAACCGCCGTCGGCGTCAAAGTTCCCGTTCTTCCGACCGTTACCTCTATGTCAAGCACTTTTGCAAGTTTTTCTTCCGGCGGAAATTTAAAGGCTATCGCCCAGCGCGGCGCATGGCTAGTTTCACCGAGTTCTTCCCTAAGCCGCAGTTCGTTGAGCTTTACGACAACGCCGTCTGTGTCTATGCGGTGCGAAAATCTTTTTTCCGTCCAGCCGTCAAGATATTCGTTGATTTCGGCAAGGCTGCCGCAGAGCTTTTCAGACTCCTGAACGGGAAGCCCCCATGCACGCAGTTTGTCAAGCATTCCCTGCTGAGTAGTCACGCCGTAACGCTCCGGTGCAACAATCTGATAAAGATAAATACTCAGCCTGCGACGCGCCGTTACGGAAGGGTCAAGCTGTCTGAGGCTGCCTGCCGCCGCGTTTCTGGGATTCGCGAAAAGCGTTTCGTCCCTTTCTTCACGCTCCGCGTTCAGCAGTGCAAAATCTTCCTTGTCCATGCACACTTCGCCGCGAACCTCAACAATGCCCGGGATTTTTTCGGCAAGTTCAAGCGGCAGCGTCTTTATCGTTTTGAGATTTTCGGTAACGTCTTCGCCGACACGTCCGTTGCCACGCGTGGAACCGCTTTTGAAAACGCCGTCCTCGTATATCAGTGAAGCCGAAAGCCCGTCTATTTTCGGCTCGCAAAGCACTTCCATGTTCTGTTTTTCAAACGAAGCCGCAAGCTTTTCGTAAAATTTCTGCAGTTCGTCACGGTCAAGCGCATTGTCGAGACTCATCATCGGAACAACGTGTTCAACCTTTCCGAAACCTTCCTTCGCCGCTCCGCCTACGCGCTGCGTCGGCGATGCGGCGGAAACAAGCTCCGGATGCTCTTTTTCGAGCAGTTCAAGCTCTTTTGCAAGCCTGTCATATTCATAGTCGCTGATTTCGGGGGCGTCCTGCTCGTAATAAAGCCCTGCGTGGCGGTCAAGTTCCGCACGCAGCTGTTCAGCTCTTTTCCTGAAATCAGCGGTTTCAATCATAAATTATTCCTTAGGTCTCATGGTCGGGAAGATGATGATATCGCGGATTGACTCCGCATTCGTCAGAAGCATGCAGATGCGGTCAATTCCCATTCCCATTCCGCCCGTAGGAGGCATTCCGTATTCAAGCGCATTGATAAAATCTTCGTCGAACGGATGTGACTCGTCGTCGCCTGCCGCGCGTTTGCGCTGCTGGTCTTCAAAACGTTTTCTCTGGTCAAGAGGGTCATTCAGTTCGCTGAAAGCGTTTGCGATTTCCCAGCCGTTAATGTAAAGCTCGAAACGCTCAGTCATGTCAGGATTGTCGGGACAACGCTTGGCAAGAGGAGAAACAGCCGTCGGGAACATCGTTACAAAGGTCGGCTGTATCAGCTTGTCTTCAACGTATTCGTCAAAGAATTTCGGAAGAATTTCCCAGCGTGTGTCAGCATCAAGAATTTCAATATTTCTCGCCTTTGCTTCTTTTCTTGCGTCTTCGTCGGAAATCGTTTCAAAGTCAATTCCGGAATATTCCTTAACAAGTTCACTCATCGTCGCGCGGCGGAACGGCGGCGTAAGGTCGATCTCTTTGTCCCTGTAAACAACCTTTCTTCCGCCGAGGTCGTCGGCGGCGGCAACTATAAGCTGCTCCGTAAGATCCATCATTCCTTCATAATTGCTGTACGGCCAGTAGACTTCAAGCGATGTAAATTCGGGATTGTGACGCTGATCCATGCCCTCGTTCCTAAATTGGCGGCCTATTTCGTACACGCGCCCAAGCATACCGACGACGAGGCGTTTGAGGTGAAGCTCCGTCGCGATGCGCAGATACATGTCAATATCGAGCGTGTTGTGGTGCGTGATAAACGGACGGGCATTGGCGCCTCCGGCTATCGGGGAGAGAATCGGCGTTTCAACTTCAAGCGTGCCGTTTTCGTCAAGCACCCTGCGGAAGGTGCGGATAATCTGCGTACGTTTGCGGAAAACATCGCGAACCTCCTGATTTGCGATAAGGTCAACGTAACGCTGTCTATAACGCGTTTCCATATCGGTAAGTCCGTGCCATTTTTCAGGCATCGGGCGCAGTGCTTTTGAAAGCAGCGAAAATTCCTTAACTGCAAGCGTGAGTTCACCGCGCATGGTGCGGAAAGGGGTGCCGACTATGCCTATAAAATCTCCGGCGTCAACCCATTTTTTAAAGAATGTGTAGCGTTCCTCTCCGAGCACGTCAAACTGGAAACAGAGCTGTATTTTTTCATCTCCGTCCTCGAAGCCGGCGAAAGCCGTCTTGCCGTGGCGGCGAAGGATCATAAGGCGTCCGGCCGTGCTGATGTTTGCGTCTTCTGCCCATTCGTTTTCCTTCAGGTAATCAAATTTTTCGCGGACATACGCAAGATTGTGTTCGACGTTCCAGCTTGTCTGCTTGAACGGGTCGTAATTTTCCTCCTCGCGGAGACGGAACAGTTTGTCCTTGCGCTGCTTGAAAACTTCTTCTTCGGAAACCTGATTCTGCTGTACGTTTTTCTCGTCTGCCATAAAAAACACCCCATAAATTTATTTTTGCAAATCTATAAAATTCTTTTTAATCCGCCGGAACGTCAGCGGTTTCTTTCCAGTTCAGTATAACTTCTCTCATTTCAGGCCAGCTGCGCAGAAACGCAACCTGCCTCCTTAATTCCGCGGCACCGCGAAGTCCCCTGAAAACAGCCCCCGTTGCCCTGTGAGCCATAACAAGTGCATGAGACTCCCCTTCGCGTTCGTAGACTGCATCGCAAAGCATGCATATCAGCTCTGCCTGTGTTTCTGCGGAAGGCTCGCTGTATTTTTTGTCAATGCAGGCGCCGAGTTTTGCAAGCGTTTTCGGAATGAGGCATAAATCTTTCAAAATACCGCGTGCGGCAAGAACAGAGCAGCAGCCCATACCGAGATATTCCTCAAAATCCTCCGGCGTATAGCAGTCACCGCTTGCGGAAATCATTTTGGGAAAACGCTCTGCCGCACTGCGCACAATTTCCCTGTCCGCCCTGCCTTCATAACGCTGAGCCTGCGTCCTGCCGTGGATAAAAAGCTGGTCTGCCCCGGCGTTCAGCAGTTTTTCACAAAAACTCAGCGTTTCCGCGTCTTCCGCGCTGCGCCGTATCTTTGCCCATACGGGAAGCCCCGTATCTTTCAGCGAAGCGATTATTTCCGCCGCCTTTTCAGGTTCCCCAAGCAGAGCGGAACCGCTGCCTTTTTTTGTAACCTTCGGCATCGGACATGCCATGTTTATCTCCACAGCGTCAAAACGCCGTATTTCAAACGCAAGTTCCGCGCCCTTTCTAACGTCCGCCGCATTAGATCCGAAAAGCTGAAGCACGGCAGGACTCTGTTCATCTTCGCCGTAAAGCAGTTCCTTTGTTTTTCTGCCCTTGTAACACAGTCCGAGCGCGCTCACCATTTCCGTATGCACAAGGCCTGCGCCCAGCTGCCTGTAAAACTTCCTGACGGAATAATAGGTTATTCCCGCAAGAGGCGCCAGCCATATCGGATTGCAGACCTCCACGCCGCCGATTTTTTTCGGCCAGCCCAGAAGCGTAAAATCTCCGGCAAGGTAGCTGCTATTTGGCATTTCTCTCGTAAATTATCCTCAGTCCGTCAAGCGTGAGCCACGGGTCACACTCCGAAACAAGCGATGAATATTTTGTAAAAATGTGCGAATGTCCGCCTGTTGCCACAAGCCTGCAATCATAGCCCAGCTCTCTGTTTATCTCGCGTATAAGGGTATCAACCATGCCTACTGTTCCGTAAACTATGCCCGACTGAAGAGCTTCGATAGTGTTTCCGCCGACGTAATGCTGCGGAGCGGAAAGCGAAACCTTAGGAAGCTTTGCCGTACCTTCGAAAAGCGCACCCATACCCAGTTCCATTCCCGGGGAAATAGTGCCGCCAAGATACGCGCCGTCCTTTGAAATAACGTCAAGGGTAATCGCGGTTCCGAGGTCAACGACTACGAGCGGACAGCCGTATTTTTCAATTCCCGCGACGGCGTTTGCAAGTCGGTCTGCGCCTATGCCCGTGGGGTTCTTCATAGCTATTTTAAGACCACTGACCATACGTGAGGAAACCCTAAGGCACTGCACACCGATATAATTTTCGACGCCCTGAATGAAAATATCGTCAAGCGGAGGCACGACGCTTGCATAGACAGCGCCGGTTATCTGCGATCTGTCAATTGAAAACGTGTCAAGCAGACTGTGCATCGTGAAGCCGATTTCGTCCACAGTCTGTTTTTTTGACGTCAGCCGCCAGTGTCTGACAAGCTTCTGCCCGTCATAAACGCCCATAGTCGTATTTGTGTTGCCTACGTCCAGAACAAGAAGCAT
>JAUNNW010000101.1 GCA_030531285.1 Synergistaceae bacterium
TGGCGGCACGCATTGAGCAGATTGCAAAATCAACAGCCGAAGCTTTCGGCGGCACCATTGAATTTTTGATGGACTGGGGCGCGGCTCCCGTTATTAACACACCGGAAAACGCAGCATTTGCAGCCGAAGCAGTTAAGGAAATTTTCGGCGACAATATGCAGACGAGCCGCCCTGCGCCGAACATGGCAGGAGAAGACTTTGCGGAATATCTTGCCAAGGTTCCGGGAGCGTTTATGTTCCTCAGCTCTTCAAACCCTGCAAAGCACACGGACGTGGCGCATCACAACAGCAAATTTGACGTTGATGAAGACGTCCTTTGGATGGGTTCGGCAGCCTTTGTAGCCATTACGGAAAAGTTCCTTAACGCGTAAGCGGCTTTTACGGTGCACGGATTATGAAAAGTATGGGCTCATTTATGGTGATATATGTTCTCGGTCTGATTGTTTTCTTTTACCTGCTGGTAATTCTTCCGGGCAAAAAGAAGAACAAAAAGGTCAGGGCAATGCATGACTCTGTGTGTGCCGGCGACGTTATTGCCACAATCGGAGGAATTATCGGCACTGTCAAAGAACGCGACGGAGAAACAGCCACAGTTCTGATTGACGAAAAAAACGGAACAACGATAAAAATTGTCATTCAAGCTGTGCAGTCCATTCTTGAAAAGTCCGGGGCATAACGAAAAAGCGAAAATGAAACACAAAAAATCCGTCTCATTTTGAGGCGGATTTTTTTGTGTTTTTGAAGTATAATTAAGTGCGGAAAAAATATACGGGGGTTGTCCGATGACAGTTTTTGAAATACTTGTAACAATACTGATCGTTGCGGCGATTGTTCTGCTTGCCGCTGTTCTTGCAAAGAAACCGCAGCAGGAAAATCTGAAAGAAGACATTGCGCTGTTCAGACGCGAACAGGCTGAAAACCTTGACCGTTTCCGTGAGGAACAGAGCAAAAATATAGACAGGCTTGGCAGAAACATTGACGACAGGCTTGGCGCATTGCAAAAGACAAACGATGAAAAGCTTGTTGAGGTTAATAAAACCGTTGGAGAAAAGCTGCAGAAAAATTTTGCCGAATCGTTTGCAGCAGTGACCAAAAAACTTGAAGACGTCAACAAAACCGTTGGTGAAATCAGCGGACTCACCGTCGACGTCAAAGATCTGCGCAAACTTTTTGCCGGTATCAAAACGCGCGGCGCATGGGGAGAGACGCAGCTTCGGGCAATTATAGAGCAGCTGCTTGCGCGCGACCAGTACGAGATAAATGTTGTAACACGCCCGAGAGCTTCAGAACCTGTCGAATTTGCGATTAAAATGCCCGGCTGCAATGATACTCCGGTGCTTCTGCCTGTTGACTCAAAATGTCCCGTTGAAGCTTACAGCCGCATTGTCGAAGCCTCTCAGCGAAACGACTCTGCCGCCGTTGAAAACGAGCGGAAAACGCTTCGTCAGACAGTGCTTAAGGAAGCAAACGATATTAAGAACAAATATATCGAAATACCTTACACAACCGATTTTGGCATACTCTTTGTGCCGATTGAAGGGCTGTTTATCGAGATTATGAGCATAAACGGGCTGCGCGACGAACTGCTGAATAAAAAAATAATTCCTGCAGGCCCCACCACATTTGCCGCGCTGCTTAACAGTCTGAGGCTGGGCTTTCAGACACTTCAGATACAAAAAAAAGCCGGTGAAATTGAAATTCTGCTTGGCAAAGTGAAAACGGAATTTGAAAAATACGGCGAAATTGTGGAAAAGAGTGCCGGCTATATCGACAAAGCCTCGTCTGCTCTGGAAACGCTTTCCGTAAGGAACAGAAAAATCACGTCCGCATTAAAAAATATTGAAGCTCTGCCCGTTGAGACAGGTGATTTTGGCGACGGAGAAGATTAATGCTTCACGTGTACTGCGGAAACGGAAAAGGCAAAACCACTGCGGCAATGGGACTTGTTGTCAGGGCTTTGGGCTGCGGAATGAAGGTACTGCTTGTACAGTTTCTCAAAGACGATTCAGGAAACGAAATAAAAACGCTGTCGCTACTTCCAGGTGTCAAAATACTTCACAGGAAGGGAAAAGAAAAATTTACCTTTTGTATGACAGATGAAGAAAAAGCGTCGCGCAGAGAGGAATACACAGAACTGTTGGAGGAAACCGCGCGCAGATCTGCCGAAGGAATTTATGATATGGTTGTGCTTGACGAAGCTCTTCGCGCGGTTAATCACGGTATTCTTGACGAGGCGAAGCTGCTTGAATTTCTTGAGTCAGTTAAAGATAAACTTGAGATAGTGGTTACAGGCACTCACCCGTCAGACAAACTTACGGAACTTGCAGATTACGTTTCCGAAATCGTTAAACGCAAACATCCGTACGACATAGGCACGCAGGCAAGAGAAGGAATTGAATACTGACAAAAACAGGCGGCGTTTACGCCGCCTGTTTTGTCTTGAAAGGCTTTATTTACGGTTTCATACAGCGTCCGGCAAAAATGTTTGCTCCTGTCGCGTTGTCCCTGATTACAAATATGAAAGGTCTGTCAGCCTTGAACTGCTTTGGCTCATCGCGCACAGCCATAGACTTCATTCCGACATAGGTAGCGGCGGCAGCTTCGGTGCCTGCTTCGTAAACGTCAAGGAACGTTTTGTGAAGCACAACGCCTATTGAAATATCAAGCAGCCCATTCATGCCGCTGAAATTTGCTTTATCGGTAAAAGCCGACGTTATGCCGAATTTCTTCAACGTTTCGTTCAGGTTATAATTTTCCTCAAGTTTGAACTTTGGAAGGCTGACGCGCATATTTGTTCTTGCCGCCTGCGAAACAAGAGCATCGAGCTGCTGTGCGGTCAGATTTTTTTCAACGCTGCCAAACTTTCCGTTTTCAGGAAGAATGATGTACATTGAAAGGCGTTCAGCCTTGTAAGGCAGTTCAAGCATTTCAAAACCGTCTGCTTTGCAATAGTCAAAAAATCCTGTCTGATTCATGAAATTTGTCTTGACGGTTCTGCCGCCTGCAGTGTGGAAATCGTCCTGTTTCGTTGCTGCGGTTTCAAACTTTGACTGCCAATCCGACTTGAAATACACGGCGTTTGTCAGGGCAAGCGGGGTTTTTGCCGAAACAGCGCCCTTTGAAACTATATCCTTTATTTTGCCGTTTGTCTTTTCCTCAACCCATTTGTTCATAATATTTCTTGCGTTCTCCGGCTTTGAATAATCCAAAGTTGTTATTTCCGAAAAATAATCTGTTGCAACGCGGTTTCTGTAATCGCTCAAGATAGTTTTGTCTGCCGCAGGCCAAATGGCGTTTGCAGTATGAAGCTGAGCGATTTCCGGCGAAACGGAATTAAGACTGCCGATAAGCGAAGCCATTGCGCTGTGAACTGCCGGCGAAAAACCAAGCGCCGTTTCCATCTCCTTTGCCGTCTCGCCCCTTGCGCCTGCGTACACCATGGCAAGCGCCGTTGAAATGCTGTACGGGGAAAAGAAAAGATTGCCGTCGCCATTGGCAAGTTCACCGTAGAGCTTCATTGTGAGATTGTTGACCGCAGAAACAGCAGACGCTGAAAGCGTTGGGCTTGCGGCGCCCTCGCCGAAAATGCTTTCGATATTTCCGTTATTTTGCGCCAGCACATTCACGGCGCTTATAATCTTGTTGATATCAACGCCGTTTCCGCCGAAAGTAATGCCGCCGTTTGAACTGTCAGAATTAGAGGAAGATTTTGCCTTCTGCATAACCGCGCGGGCTATCTCGGCAAGCTCCTTCGCGCCGAACTTATCCGAAAATTCCTTCGTGTCCGCGGCAAAAGCCGCTGCCGAAAATACCGATACTGAAAGCAGCAACAAAGCGATAATTTTTTTCATAGCAATTCTCCTTTTTATATACAATTTGTTAAATTGTGTGCTATTTAATGCTTACATATCCCTGTCCTGAAACTGAAACTGTTCTTGACGCCGTTTTCATGCCTTTTGTACAGCGAAACATGAAAGAAGCGGCAGGCGTCAACGTATGCCATTCCCCGCTGTACACGCACTCTGTTGTGCCTGAAAAAGAGAGCGTGCAGCCTTCAGGCTTAAACTCCTCTTTTCGCGCGTAATAAGGTCCGCTGTCCCAAATCAGCTTGAGCCTGTTTTCCCCGTTCTGCAAAGTGACAAACGCAAGAGTGAAAGAGGAAACGGAAGCATCCGCAAACGCTGTTCTCTCTGTCAGCCAAGAATACATTTCCTCTGCCTCGCGCCGCACGATAAAATCCGCGTTCCTGTTGTCTGCCGCAGTGCAGATTGCGTAAGAGGCAATCAGAAGCAGAACGGAAACGGCAATAAGCAGCTCAATCAGAGTATAAGCTTTATTCCTCGGATTGAAACTTTTTTTCCTCATCAAGCATCCAGCGGTAGAAAGCGTTGTCCTTGCGGACAAGTTTTCCCCGCGCGTCAGTAACGGCATGTTTTGTCCAGCCTTCTGCAAGCAGACAGCCGTCGCTTTCGCGCACAGCCCTGTAACGGAACGTTACGCTGCAGGGCATAATTTTTTCGGGCATACACCAGAGCTGTACAAGGTCATCATACACTGCAGGGTGCCGGTATCTGCACCCGCACTCGGCTACGGGAAGGAAAAAGCCCTCCTTCTCCCATACGGCAGGCGGCATTCCGCAGTTTCGGCACAACTCTGTGCGGCAAACCTCAAACCAGGTAAGATAATTCGCGTTATTGGCAACGCCCATCTGGTCTGTTTCTGCATAGCGTACACGGATTGTTGTAACGAGCCTGAAATTGTGCATGAGTGATCCTCCTGTAATCTGTTCCGGATATATTTTAGCATGAGGGACACAAAAAAACACGTGCCCTGTGCGGATGTAAAACAAACGGCTTGGGAAGATTTTAAAAAATCCCAAGCCGTTTTTAATCTGCCCGAAAATAATTTCGGGTACACTCAACAGCGGGCTTGACTGCCGAAACTTGTGTTTCGACAAATTGCCCCTGTTTTTTTTGTTA
>JAUNNW010000102.1:0-1436 GCA_030531285.1 Synergistaceae bacterium
GTAATTGGTTTTTTTAGTCATTGCCCTTCATTACGCTGTTTTTATTCCGGCTGCTTTTTCAAGCCCGAGTTTTTCAATGGCGTCTTTGCGCATCTGGTATTTCAGTATTTTTCCGGCAACGTTCATCGGGAATTCGGTCATGAAGCTGACGTAGCGCGGAACTTTGTGCTTTGCCATGTGTGCCGCAACGTATTTTTTGATTTCTTCTTCCGTTGCTTTTGCACCTTCTTTGAGGATTATGCATGCCATAATTTCTTCGCCGAGTCCTTCGTCAGGAACACCGATGACCTGCACGTCTTTGACTTTTGGGCAGGTGTAGAGAAATTCTTCGATTTCTTTCGGGTAGATATTTTCTCCGCCGCGGATAATCATGTCTTTCAGTCTGCCCGTAATGCGGTAATTGCCTTCAGGCGTACGGCAGGCAAGGTCGCCTGTGTGCAGCCAGCCTTCGTCGTCAACGGCTTCCGCCGTTGCTTCCGGCATTTTGTAATAGCCTTTCATTATGTTGTAACCGCGCGCAACGAATTCTCCCGTTTCGCCGTCGGGAAGTGTTTCTCCCGTTTCGGGATTTATTATGCGGCATTCTATTTCAGGAAGAGGTTTGCCGACCGTGGCAACACGAATTTCCAGAGGGTCGTCTGCCGCTGACATGGTGCAGCCCGGAGATGCTTCCGTTTCGCCGTAGACTATCGTAATTTCTTTCATGTTCATTTTGTCCACAACATCGCGCATTTTTGAAATCGGACAGGGGCTTCCTGCCATAATTCCGGTGCGTATAAAGCTGAAGTCGGTTTTTTCAAAGTCAGGATGTTCCAGCATCGCGATAAACATTGTCGGGACACCGTGGAAGCAGGTGATTTTTTCCTGATTTATGCAGGCAAGCGATGCGCGCGTGGAGAAGTAGGGCAGCGGCGAAAGCGTCGCGCCGTGCGTCATGGAGGCGGTCATTGCCAGCACCATTCCGAAACAGTGAAACATTGGAACCTGTATCATCATACGGTCTGCCGTGGAGAGATCCATTCTGTCGCCTATGCATTTGCCGTTGTTGACTACGTTGTAGTGCGTAAGCATGACTCCTTTGGGGAAACCGGTAGTTCCCGATGTGTACTGCATATTGCAGACGTCGTGAACGTTGACCGCGTTTGCCATGCGCTGTATTTCTTCCTGAGGCACAAGCTCCGCGCGTTCAAGCGACTCTTCCCAGGTCAGGGCGCCGTCCATACGGAAACCGACAGTGATTATGTTGCGCAGGAACGGAAGCCGTTTTGCGGCGAGAGGTTCGCCGTGCTTTGTTGCTGCAAGCTCCGGACAAAGCTCCTGCATAATTTCTTTGTAGTTTGAATCCTTGCAGCCTTCAATCATGACAAGCGTATGCGTGTCTGACTGGCGGAAAAGATATTCCGCTTCCGCTATTTTGTACGCCGTGTTGACGGAAA
>JAUNNW010000102.1:1536-4879 GCA_030531285.1 Synergistaceae bacterium
GACTGGCGGAAAAGATATTCCGCTTCCGCTATTTTGTACGCCGTGTTGACGGAAACGAGTACGGCGCCGATTTTTACGGCAGCCCAAAAAGTGATGTACCACTGCGGAAGATTTGTCGCCCAGACTGCAACGTGGCTGCCGGGCTTTACTCCGAGCGAAACAAGCACTCGCGCAAATTCGTCCACGTCTTCGCGGAATTCGCTGTAGGTTCGCGTGTAATCAAGCGTTGTGTATTTGAATGCGTACTGGTCGGGAAATTCTTCAACCATTTTGTCGAGCACTCTGCCAAAGGTACAGTCTATAAGTTTGTCCTTCTGCCAGGGGAATTTGCCAGTGCCTGTTTTGTTCTCGTAAAGACGCAGTTTTTTTGTCTGCCGCGCCGTGTCGCCGTATTTTTTAATGTGGTTTATAAAATGCAGTGCGACAAGCTCAAGCTCAAGTTCCGTTTCGTCCCAGAATGGTTTCCATTCCAGAGAAATAAAGCCGTCATAGTTAATGGAGTAGAGAGAGCGCATAACGTCTTCTATCGGGAGCGTGCCTTCACCTATCAAATTGTATATAATGTCTCCGTTTTCAGCCGCGGAGGAATCTTTCAGATGAACGTGTTTAATGTAGGCGCCGAGACGTTTTACCGTGTCAGCAGGACTCTCGCCCGCATCGCGGCACGTGTGGTTAATATCCCATACCGCGCCAAGCCTGTCGTCCGCAAAGGAGTCCAGCAGAGCGCAAAGCCGCACGGTATCAGCATATACGCCTATTGTTTCGACAAGCAGGGTAACGCCTGTCTGCTTTGCTTCCGGCAGCAGTTCTGCAATAATTTCCGATACAGCTGAATCCGTGTTTTCCCCGCAGCTGTAAGCGGCAAGACGCAGATTGGGCACATGAAGCTTTTTGGCAGCAGTCAGCGCGTCTGAAACTGTTTTCAGCGTTTCTTTTTTCTTTGACGCGTCTGCTATGTCGCAGTGCAGGTCAAGACAGGGTATCGTCAGCTTTTTCTCAAGCAGGTCCCTGTAGGCGGCATTTGTCACGGCAGGCTCAAGCAAATTGCTTCCGGAATAAAGCGGCTGCCACTGCTCATGAATTTCAATGCCGTCAAAACCTGTTTCTGCCGCAAGCTGGCAGAGTTCTGTCCAGTTTTTTGACGACCAGCCGCAGGTGGAGAAGGAGAGCTTCATTTAGTTGTGCGCCTCCTCAAAGGCAATCTTGTTCAGCGCGTTCATATAGGAACCGAGAGACGCGCCGAGAATGTCTGTGGAAATACCCGTTCCTGAGTAAAGCCTGCCTTCGTAACGCAGTTTTATCAGCGTTGAACCGAAGGCTTCGCGGCCTTCCGTAACTGCCTGAATCTGGAAATCGTCCACTTCGTAGTGGTGTCCCGTTATCTGCTCTATGGCAAGAATAGCGGCATCTATAGGACCGTCTCCGACCGCCATTCCTTGCAGTTCCCTGCCGTCTTTGAGCATGTGAACCACGGCAGACGCGCTTATGCAGTTTCCGCAGTTGACAACGTAATCTTTAAGCTTGTAGACAGGGGGCACCTGCATTGCCGATGAGGCAATAATCGCTTCAAGCTCCTTGGTGCCGACAGATTTTTTTGAAACTGCCGCATTAAAGCTTTCAAACACCTTTGCCGTATCTTCGTCAGAGAGTTCGTAGCCGAGTTTTTTAACGGCTTTGGCAACTGTCGGAAGGTCATCTCCGGCGTGCAGCAGAATTTCGCCCTGTTCCGCCGCGCTTCCTATATTAAACATCGTTTCCTCTTTTGCTTTTTTGGAACGCGCTATCCATGCTATCTGCTGCATTCCGCGGTTCAGCTCGGTCGTTTTTACGCCGCTTGAAAGTCCGCAGAGCTCGCTGCGCACTGTAAGAATCTTCACCACTTCCTCAGCCGACGGCGAAGGACCCGCATTTGCAAGGACGCAGACCTCTCCCGCGCCGCATTCGAACGCGGCAAAAACGTTTGCCGCCGCCATGGAAAGCGTGTCTGCGCAGCGTACGGCAAGACACACGTTTTTAAGCTCCGGAACTGCTTCATACAGCTTTTCAATAAACGCCTTGAATTCCTGCGGGAACATATTTCCGGCAGTATCGCAGATTGTAACGGTGTTTGCACCGGCTTCTACCGCTTTCTTGACCGCTGAGACAATGAAATCAAAATCGGCGCGCGTCGCATCAAGCGCGGAAAATTCCACGTCTTTGCAGAGTTTCCGGGCTTTGCCGATTATGTCGGTGATAATCTCAAGCAGCTTGTCCGGACGTTTGTGGCTCATAAATTCCATTTGGACAGTGGAAACAGGCAGTTCAAGATAGAGCCTCGGATGTTTTGCCCCGCATACGGCATCCCATGCCCGTTTCAGAGATTCGTCCGTTGTCCCTGTGGGCATTGAAACCGCACTGTATGAAACGGCGGCGGTAATGGTGTGAATAAGCAGGGAACCGACTTTTACGTTTTCTATTGCAGGCAGCCCAATCGTATCAATACGAAGCTTGTCCAGCGTCTTCGCAATCTCTACAACCTCTTTAAAACTCAGCGTGTTGCCGTGTTTTGCAACGTAATCTCTGAGGGTTATGTCGTTCAGTTTAATTTTTCTCATCTTTACCCGCCCGTTTCATATTGTGAATACCATCTGCCGGTGATAAAAACCGCCGGCTTCCCGTCAGCCGATTTTAAAATATTTCGGCAGATTTTTCAACAGTTTTATATCTGTACAACAGCCAGGACCTTCGGGAATCCCCGAGGCTTTGGCATATTGCAGTTTTTATTTCAGTCTGCCGCGCTTTGCGTAAAAATAAAAAAGTTCAGCAAACGGCAGGCTGCCGGCAAATTATTTCAGCACCGCGCCTTCAACGCCGCTTGTCGCGTGCGCGCGGTAACGGTTGAGAAAGACGCTGTTTGTTTCCTGTACTTTAGGTACAAATTTTTCTCTGCGTTTTGCCAGTTCTTCTTCGCTCACTTTAAGGTCAAGCCGCTTATTGGGAATATCAATAAAGATAATATCGCCTTCTTCGACAAGCCCGATTGGGCCTCCTGCACAGGCTTCAGGCGATACGTGGCCTATGGAAGCGCCGCGCGTCGCACCTGAGAAACGTCCGTCCGTGATAAGCGCGACTGTTCCGCCTTTGCCCTGTCCCATTATCGCAGAGGTCGGCGTAAGCATTTCACGCATTCCGGGGCCTCCTTTAGGCCCTTCGTTGCGGATTACGACAACGTCTCCGTCTTTAATTTCGTTGGCAAGAATTGCGCGGCTTGCGTCTTCTTCACATTCAAAAACGCGCGCAGGACCTTCATGCACCAGCATTTCAGGCGCAACGGCTGCCTGTTTGACAATGGCTCCGAGAGGCG
>JAUNNW010000103.1 GCA_030531285.1 Synergistaceae bacterium
GGCGAGGGCATGCTTCTGCTTATGGACGCGGAAGGTATTGCCGTTTCCAGCGGTTCCGCCTGTACGTCGGGCAATCTGTCGGCAAGCCACGTTCTGCTTGCGACAGGTTTGACCGCTTCCGTTGCCCATGGTTCAGTGCGTCTTACTCTGAGCAAGGATACAACAGACGAAGACATAGACTACGTGCTTGAAAAATTCCCGCCTATTGTTGAACGGCTGAGGGCAATGTCGCCGTTCGGAAAATAGAAAGGCAGCTGACAGCGAAGCGGCATCAGCCAACAGCGGCGCACAGCGCCGGTAAGGAGGAATAAATATGTACAATCAGAAGGTTATAGACTATTTTATGCACCCGAAAAATGCGGGCAGTATTGAAAATCCGAGTGCGGTAGGCGAGGTTGGTAATCCTGCGTGCGGGGACGTTATGAAAATTTATCTCAAGATTGACCCTGCAACGCGCGTTATTGAGGATATAAAATTTGAAACTTTCGGCTGCGCGGCGGCTATTGCCACCAGTTCGATGGTCACGGAACTTGCCAAAGGCAAAACGCTTGAAGACGCCCTGAAGATTACGAACAAAGACGTTGCGGAGGCTCTCGGCGGGCTGCCCGCGATTAAGCTTCACTGCTCGCTGCTTGCTCAGGAAGGTATTCAGGCAGCTGCTGCCGATTATTACATGAAGACCGACGGAAAGCTTCCGGAAGGATTTAAAGTGCCTTCAAATGTCAGGGCGTGCAACGCCTGCGGAAGCTGCGCCGCGGAAGAGGAACAAGAAGAAGAATACGTCAGCGAGGATAACAGGCGTGCAGATTAAAGCAATTGCCAACCGGTAATTCGTAATTGGCAATCTTCATTACATTCAGATTGGCGAAAGGGAAACAGTAAAACAATGCACGAACACAAATGTCATTGTCATGAACACTCACACGAAGAAAACCGGCACAGACATATCAAAAACCACGCGGAAGATTGCGCCTGTAAGGCATGTGCCCGTGCGGCAAATATTTTTGACGAGCTTGAAGAAGAGGTAGAGGAGCAGAACAGGGAATTTAGGCGGGAGATAATTTTCCTGTTGGCTGCAGGTGTTTTGTTCGCCTCTGCGATGATAGTCGAGAACTTTATGCCGCAGTATGAGGGCAGCGCCCTGCTTAACGGCGTATATCTCGCGCTGTTTGCCCTGTGCGGCTGGCCTGTTATTAAACTTGCGCTCAAATCTCTTGCGCACGGCGGATTCTTTAACGAATACACGCTTATGGCGAGCGCTGCCTGTGCCGCGATTTTTACCGGCGAGATGTCGGAATCTGTCGGCGTTATGATATTTTACAGACTCGGAGAAGCGCTGCAGGAAAGAGCAGCGTCAAAATCGCGCCGCTCGGTTAAGAGCCTGCTTGCTCAAAAGCCCATGGAAGCAAGGCTGGTCGAGGGTGACGAAGTCCGCATTGTTGAACCGTCCGATATTAAGAAAGGCGACCTTGTACGCGTGCTGCCGGGAGAAATTATTCCTGTTGACGGTGTCGTTTCGGGAGGAATTTCGCAGCTTGACTGTTCCGCGATTACAGGCGAGTCCCTTCCCGCTGCTGTTTCAAAAGGAAGCGAGGTCAGCGGGGGAACTCTTGCAATTGACGGCGTTTTAACAATTGAGGCTGCAGGACCTTTTGAAACTTCAACGGTTTCGCGTATGCTTGAAATGGTGCAGAACGCTGTCGAAAAAAAAGCCCCGACAGAGCGTTTTATCACACGTTTTGCGAAATGGTACACGCCCGCCATGTTCTTTATTGCCGCTGCGGTATTCTGCGTGCTTGCCCTTACAGGATATCCGCTTACGGAAGCCCTTCACCGCGCGCTTGTCATTCTTGTCATATCCTGTCCGTGCGCTCTTGTAATTTCTGTTCCTCTCGGCTATTTCGGGGGCATAGGAAGCGCTTCGGCGCGCGGTATTCTTGTTAAAGGCGCCAGCGTTTTTGACAACCTGCGCAAAGTTACAACCGCTGTATTTGACAAAACCGGCACCTTAACCTGCGGCAGATTTAAAGTTGCGAAATATTTTCCGGCGGACGGCGTATCCGAACAGGAACTGCTTAAAACGGCTGTACTTGCCGAAAAAGGGTCTGTTCATCCTGTTGCGCAGAGTATATGCAGGGAAATGCCCGAAATCACCCTTCCCGTCGATGCAGAAATCACGGAGCTGCCCGGAAAAGGAATGTTGTACAAAAACGGAAAAGATTGCATTGTTGCCGGAAATTCGCTGCTTATGGCGGATTACGGCGTAATTTCTCCGGCAATGCCCAACGACGGGACAGTGGTTCACGTCTTGAAGAATAACGTCTATCTCGGCTGTATAGCGGTTGCGGACGAAATCCGGCAAGATTCCTATGCCGCCGTGCGCGAGCTTGAAAAGCTCGGGCTGCATACCTATATGCTTACCGGCGACAGGGAAGAAGTTGCGCGCGTTGTCTGCGACAAACTGGAAATGAGCGGCTACCGCGCCGAACTGCAGCCTGAAGACAAGGTTGAGGCTTTGCGCTCAATATGCGGAGGCGATTTGTGCCGCAGCATTTTTGTCGGCGATGGTGTGAACGACGGGCCTGTACTTGTCACTTCAGACACAGGAATTGCAATGGGAGGTTTCGGCTCCCAGCTTGCGGTTGAAGTCAGCGACGTCGTTATTGTTGACGATTCTCCGCTTAAAGTTGCGGAACTGCTGAAAATTGCGAAAAAAACGCGTACAATAGTCTGGGAAAACGTCTGCCTTGCTTTCGGAATCAAAGCGCTGTTCCTTGTTATGGGTGTCTGCGGCGAGGCAGGGCTTTGGGAGGCTGTTTTCGCCGATGTAGGCGTTGCGCTCCTTGCAATACTGAACGCGACGCGCGCTGCAAGAAGTTAACTGTCAGCCGTCAGCTGAAAAATTAAAAACAGAAGACAGAAACTAAAAGTTAAGCACGGAGGTAAAACAAATGGACAATGCCGTAAAAGAAAGAATTCTTGAACTACTGGAAAAAGATGCAAAACTTAACGTGCCGGAAATTGCGGTTATGCTCGGACTTGAAGAAGACGAGGTATCCGCGGCGGTAAAAAATTTTGAAAAAGCGGGCATTATCCGCGGCTATCATGCGCTTGTCAACTGGGACAAGACGAACGACGAAAAAGTTTCCGCGCTTATCGAACTTAAAGTTACGCCGCAGCGCGGCAACGGCTTTGACAAAATTGCCGAAAAAATATACCAGTATCCTGAAGTTGACTCCCTTTATCTCATGTCCGGAAGATTTGATTTCACTGTAATGCTCCGCAAGGCAACAATGAAGGAAATAGCGCATTTTGTCGCCTCAAAACTTGCGGTCATCGACGGTGTGCAGAGCACCGCGACGCACGTTGTCCTGCTTCGCTACAAAGACAGAGGCTTTGTTATGACCGATGAAGAAAAACAGAAACGCATGATGGTGAATTTGTAATGCGCGGCTTTATCAACGAAGTCATTAAAGGCATAAAACCGTCAGGCATCAGGAAACTCTTTGACGTTGCCGACGAAATGCCGGACGCGATTTCTCTGGGCGTTGGCGAGCCTGATTTTGAAACACCGTGGCATATCCGAGAGGAAGGTATGTACGCGCTGCAGAAAGGACGCACCTTTTACACCTCAAACGCAGGAATGCCCGAGCTTCGCGAGGCGGTTGCGGAATACGTGAAACGCAAATACAAGCTGCACTACGACCCCAAAAGCGAGATATGCATCACGATAGGCGGCAGCGAGGCAATAGACGCGGCTCTTCGCGCGGTCATAAACCCCGGCGACGAAGTCATATATCCCGAGCCGTGCTACGTTTCCTACGAGCCCTGTATACGCCTTGCATACGGTGTTCCCGTAAAGATTGAGCTTACTGCGGAAACCGAATTCCGCCTTACGCCTGAAATTCTTGAAGCGGCAATTACACCGAAATCCAAAATACTGCTTATTTCCTATCCGAACAACCCGACAGGCGCCGTTATGGAGCAGAAAGACCTTGAAAAAATAGCGGAAGTCGCAAAAAAACACGACCTGCTTGTGATTTCCGACGAAATATACAGCGAACTTTCATACCGCAAACCGCACGTCAGCATCGCTTCGCTTCCCGGAATGAAAGAACGCTGCGTTGTTATCAACGGTTTTTCAAAAGCCTTCGCCATGACCGGCTGGAGACTCGGATATTTTCTTGCTCCGAAAGAACTTTACAACGGCATACTGAAAATACACCAGTTTGGAATTATGTGCGCTCCTACTGCCAGCCAGTACGCGGGTATAGAAGCGCTTAATGAGGGTGAAGCCGACGTTCGGGAAATGCGTACGGCATACGACGAACGCAGACGCTATCTGCTTGCGGCGCTCAAAGAGCTTGAAATTCCCTGCTTTGAACCTCTCGGAGCATTTTATATTTTCCCCGACATTTCCCAATTCGGCATGAATTCGGAAGAATTTTGCGAAAAACTGCTGAAAGAGCAGAAAGTAGCAATAGTTCCGGGCTCTGCCTTCGGAAAATGCGGGGACAAACACGTGCGAATTTCATACGCCTACTCGCTCAACGAACTTAAAGAAGCAATGGAAAGGCTGCGCAGATTTGTAACGAACCTTCGCGCGAATGCTGCCATACGGACATAAACAAAACGGCTTGGGAATTATAAAATTATAAAAATCTCCCAAGCCGTTTTTAATCTGCCCGAAAATAATTTCGGGTACACTCAACAGCGGGCTTGACTGCCGAAACTTGTGTTTCGGCAAACTGCCCCTGTTGTTTTTTTTGTTGCGCTTCGTCTTACTTCCTACTGGGCTGGGCGCAGATACTGCTTG